>JAHEIN010000141.1 GCA_024639335.1 bacterium
CTCTTGCAGTCAATGGCGGCTCGGAGTGCGGTGCATGCTTAGGCGAGACGGGGCGGCCGGAGCGCACAGATCTGATCGGCGAGGTATGCAATCGGGACGACACTGAGATTGTCGAAGCTGGCGACGCAGTCGGTGGGTATGGCATCGTCGGGTCCGAGTCCAGGTCGATCAGGGGCGTGAGTGCTGCCGAGTCATCCTGGCGCGGGGTAGGCCTCTTCGATTGGTGCTGGGTCTAGGAACATTTTGATGCTGGTGATCCGCCCGTCGCGGAAGTCGATCTTGGTCACCATGTCCCAGGTGACCGGGGGCTTGTTGAAGAACGAGGCGGTCTCGGTCTGGGTGTAGTAGAGGGTTTCGCCGGTGACGGCGAGGTCGAACGGGACGCCGGATCCGTCTTCGATGACTTCGTGTTCGTTTTCGTAGTCGTACCGGGCGACGATTTCGTCGATTCCGCGGCGCTGGGAGAACAGCGGTTGGAGTGGTTCCCAAGATGGGGTGTAGTTCGACCAGAAGACGATGTCGTCGGACATGTAGCTGGTTAGTTCCTGCACGAACTCGGCGGCGTCGATTTCGTTGGCTGCGTACCTACCGGTGGCTTCGGACAGTGCCATGGCAATCATCAGAGTCGCGTCTTCGTCAGTTGTCATGGCTCAGCCTTTCGGTTTTCGAAGTATGAGGCGTGCGCGGCCAGAAAGGCGTTGCCCATTTTGGAGCTGCCGAACTTCCGGTAGAAGAAGCCCAGCAACCCGGGTGCGGTGACCTCGCTGATGACGATGTGATGGGTGACGCCGGTTTCGCTCGTCGTGAACTCGTCGAGAAAGTGCGAGGTTGTTGTGACCTTCGATCCGGCTTTGTATTCCTCGTCGAGCTCGACGAGGACGCGCTCGGCCTCGATATGCACGGAGATGTTCGTCCGCTTCATCGTGCCTTCGTTGGTCTTGATCGTGACTGAGTCGTTGGTCTGGTCGAGGAGTTCCACAGTTGCCATCCCGGGCATGTAGCCGATGACTCCGACGTAGTGAGACCCGAGTTCTTCCAGGGACAGTTTCACATCCTGGATGCTGCACTCGATTTCGTTCTTGTCCTCAAACCAGACTGACATGCTCATTCCTCGCTCGCTGGACGACACTTCTCAGGCCGTTCGGCAATACCTCGTCGTTGTCGCAGGAATGGTTCAACCTCGGACCTCCAGATCCATCACACACATCGCCGAGCGACAGATCCCACCGTAACCTGGGCAGCGAGCCGGGACTCGACCAGTCCGACCCTGCCAACATCGGCGACATCCGACCGATCCCCAGGGCCGACACCGAGTCGCTGGCCTCCGGCGGCTACGGAGGCCTCGGTGTCACCCAGGCCTTCCGTCTTCGCGCCAACCTGGAATCGCCCTGACCAGGCGAAACACCTACATCGCGACTAGTTCGTCGCTCCAGGGGGCGCGTGTACTTTGGGTTAACCTCGCCCCTCCGACACGAACAAGTGTTCGATCAGCCGAAACATCGTGTCGTTGACCGTGGTTGGGCTGGAGGATCGGAGCACGGTACTCGTTCATTTTCCTGTCGGGATGGGTTGGAGGAGGCCGAGGGTGTTGCCGAATGGGTCGGTGATCCAGGCCGCCAGGGCGAATCCGACATTGGCGATGCCGTTGGTGGTGGTGAGGTCGTCTTGGTCGAATTCGTCGATCACGACGCCTCTTTGTCGCAGTTCGTCGAGTTCGGCGTCGAGGTCGGTGAGGCGCCAGAATGCTTGGGTTTGGGTGTCGGTGGTGCCAACGGTGCTCAGCGACAGAGTGAGATGGGTGCCGGCTGAAGCGACGATGAGGCGATGCTCGTCGCGTTCGAGGATTGGGAGCCCGAGTTGTTGGTGGTGGAAGCGGTGGGCGGCGTCGAGGTCGGTGACCAGTAGGACGGTGTAGAGGGGGTGGTCCGCAAGCATTCTGGGCTCCTGGGGTTGCGAGTTCGGATGGGGATGACGGATGGCTCGGGGTGTGGTGATCAGGTCGACAGAGACGATGGCCGGCGAGAAGAAGAGCAGCATGTGCTTCGACGGGGTGGCGCCTCGTTCGTCGCGGGGCTGTGGCGCCGGTGAGGAGCGGCACCTACGACAGCTCGATTGGTCACGGCGGTCATCGTGTTGGCTATCGGCGGAGTCGTTTATCGGGGTTTGAGTTGGCCGACTTCGATGAGATGGCCATCGGGATCGCGCAGGTAGCAGCGGATCTCGGCACCGCGGTCTGTCGGTGGAGTGAGGAAGGTGGCGCCCTTCTGGGTCCATTGGTCGACGATTGCGTCGATGTCGGCGACCCGGATGTTGAGGAAGCCGCTCACAACGTTGAGGTCGTTCGGGGCGGCGAGCACCACATCGGGTTTGTCGTCGGTGGGTTCGCCACCGCCGTTGATGGTGACCCAGCCGTTGGCGAGTTTGACGATCGTTGGTTCTCCTTCGAGGACGACCTCGCCTCCGAGCATTTCGCGGTAGAACGCAGCTGAGCGTGGGACGTCTTCGGAGACGATGAAATGGGTCAAGACGAATCCCTCGGTGGGGGCTGGTAGGTCAGGTGCGGTCATCGCATCCTCCTTTTTGGTGTCGGTCTGGTGGTCATGCGGGGACGATTTGGATTTCGAGTTCGACCGTGACTTTGTCGCCGATGAGGACGCCGCCGGCATCGAGGGGCACGTTGAAGTCGACACCGAAGTCTTTACGGCTGATGGTGCCGGTGGCGGAGAACCCGGCGCGGGTGGTCCCGTACGCGTCGGCCGCGACGCCGTGGAACTCGGTGTTGAGAGCAACGGCGCGGCTGACCCCGTTGATGGTGAGGTCACCGTGGATGGTTCCTGCGGAGCCTGCCGCCTCGATGCTGGTGGAGCCGAAGGTCATCTGGGGATGGGTGTCGAGGTCAAAGAAGTCGGTGCTGCGGAGATGCCCGTCGCGTTGGTCGTTGTTGGTGTCGACCGAGCTCAGATCGATGAGCACTTCGATGGTGCTGTCATGGAGATGGTCGGCGATGTCGACGGTTCCGCCGAAGGAGTTGAATCGGCCTCGGACCTTGGAGAGGCCGAGGTGGCGGACGGTGAAGCCGATCTCGCTATGAGCTGGTTCGATCGCCCAGCGTCCTGCGGTGATGGTCGTGGTTGTGGTGGTGTTGGTGGACATGGTGGATGACTCCTCTGTGATGTTGGGTCTTGCGTCTGCCTGCGGTGGTCGAGCCTGCGCGGCACGGCAGCCTTGGGTGGGGGAGGTCGCCGTCGAGGCTCGACGGATGGACGACGTGGGCTATTCGGACTTGTTGAACATGTAGCGTGAGATCTTCCAGCCGTCGGTGTCGGTTCGCTCGAAGAGGAACAGCTCGCGGTTGGCTTCAGCTGCTTCGTCGCCCGTGGCGAGCACGGTCACGGTTCCCTTGCTCCGAGTCAACGCGTACGCGGTATCCGCGGATGTGACTTTGAGTTCGTCGATGGTGAATGCGACGTTCAAACGGATCGTCTCGAAGATCTGGCCGTAACCCTTGGCCATGTCGGCGCCCGTCACGGTTGGCAGCGTCGTGGGCATGAAGACGCCGTCTGCGGTGTATTGCGACGCGGCCAGTTCGGCGTCGCTCGTGTTGAGCGATCGCTCATAGGTGTCGAGGAGGTCTCGGATCTGGTCTTCGCTGTTGCTCATGGTCTCGTTCGTTCCGGAGATAGCTTCCATGGAATGTAACCCGCCTGAGGTAGGATAGCTTCCATGGAATTCAAAAAGCTTGGGTCGAGGAGTTCGCCGGTGGAGCTGGCCGGTCTGTTCAGCGACCTGGTCAGGCTGGAAACCGACCTGTGGGATCTCGTCGACCAGCGGCTGCGCAGGGAGCACGAGCTCCCGTTGTCGTGGTTCGAGCCGATGCAGGTCATGGACCGCGTTGGCGACTGTCGGGTTGCCGACATCGCCGAGGCGTTGTCGATCACGGTCGGCGGCGCGAGCAAGCTGGTCGATCGCATCGAGCACGCCGGCTGGTGTGGCCGTGCACCGAACCCCAACGACGCTCGATCATCGGTTCTCACCCTCAGCCGTGCCGGACAGCGTCTGTTCGGCGCGGCGCAGGGCGCCTTCGACGACGAACTCGCGACCCGGCTCGCAGGGGCGGTGTCCCCTGATCGGCTCGCCTTGTTCGCAACAACCGTGAGAGACCTACGGCAACACATCACCAGCCAACGGGGGAGTGTCCGATGACCGAGACGCCGACCTCGATGCGGGCCGCCGTGCTCGACGCGCCCGGCCCCCCGGAGGCGCTACAGGTCCGCGAGGTGGCCGTGCCGGTGCCCGAGCCCGGCCAGGTGCTGATCAAGGTCGAAGCATTCGGGCTCAACCGGTCCGAGCTCCACACCCGGCTCGGCCTGGCCGACGGGGTCACCTTTCCTCGGGTGCTCGGCATCGAAGCGACAGGTGTCGTGGTCGACTGTCCGGGTGGCGAGCTCGCGCCCGGCGCGCGGGTTGCCGCGTTGATGGGCGGCATGGGTCGCACATTCGACGGCGGGTATGCCGAGTACACCTGCGTCCCGGTTCGACAGACCGTGCCGTTCACGAGCGATCTCGATTGGGTAACGCTCGGTGCGGTGCCCGAGATGTTGCAGACCTCCTACGGTTCGCTCACCGTCGGCCTCGACGCCCAACCGGGCCAGTCGATCCTGATTCGGGGCGGCACCTCCTCGGTCGGAATGGCGACCGCAGTGCTCGCCCGCCGCCTCGACATGACCGTCTTCTCCACCACCCGCAACCCCGAGCGTGCCGAGGCCCTGCGAGAGATCGGCGTGCAGCATCCGTTGGTGGACGACGGTGACGTGGCCGCCCAGGTTCGCCGTCACATTCCGGGCGGTGTCGACACCGCGCTCGAGCTCGTCGGGACACCCACTCTGCCCGACACGCTCCGGGCAACACGGGTTCACGGGGTCGTGTGTTTCACCGGCATGCTGTCGAACCAGTGGACCGTGCACGACTTCTACCCGATCGAGTACCTACCCCGTGGCGTTCGGCTCACCGCCTACGGAGGAGACGCCAGCGACCTGCCACCCGAAGTGCTGCAGGAGTTCCTCGACGCCGTGGCGGCCGGTCAGGCCAAGGTGCCGATCCACCAGACCTACCGCCTCGACCAGATCGCCGAGGCCCACGCCGACATGGAAGCCGGCCGGGCTACCGGGAAACTCGTCGTACTGCCCTGATCAGCTCCAACGACCGACCACGACCCTGCGGGTGCCGAAAACTCAGTCGTGAGCCTGTGACCAGGTGTTTCGCGTCACGCGGCAGTTAGCTCGGCAGCCCAAGGGGCGCGTGTACTTAGGGTCAAACTCGCCCCTCCAACACCGAACAAATGTTTGATCATGGCTCGGGTGAACCTTGCTAACTCGATCTCGGTGCAGTCGTTAGTGGCCGTTGGCTGGATCGCGGAATGCCGCAGCGACTCGTTCGAGGAACCACCGTATGCCTGGTTCGTCTCCCTCGGCGGCGTTGCGGAACAGGGAGAGTGCCATTGGGGTGAGGTCGAACGGCGGTTCGCGGTGGTCGAGGTTGTAGGCCTCGGCGGTGTTGCCCATGGTGATCGATGGGACGGTGAGGAGCAGGTCGGTCCCGGCGAGTAGGGGCGCAGCCATGGAGAAGTGGGGGACCACGGCTCGGATGTCTCGCTGGATGCCGAGCTCGGCGGCTGTTCGGTCGGTGGGGCCCTTTCCTTGGACGACCGATGTGCGGACTTGGAGGTGCGGGTGGGCAGACCAGGCGTCGACGGACCAGTCGTTGAAGGCTGGGTGACCGTTGCGGGCGTACACGGCCCATGGCCAGGTGCCCAGGGGTTCGGCACGAAGGTCAGGGTTCTCAGCGGCGGAGTTCGCGACGAGTGCGTCGTAGCGGCCTTCGGTGAGATCGTGGAGGGCCGATGCGGAGTACGGTGCCAGCTCGACTTTGATCCCTGGCCCTTCGGTGTTGATGTCTCGGAGGAGTGATGGCATCAGTGGTGCGATGAAGTCGGGTGCTGCCAGGCGAAAGGTGCGGGTTGAGGTTGCGGGGTCGAACGCTTCGGGGGCCTCGATTGTGCGGGCAATCTGAGCGAGCAGTCTTGGTAGTGACTCGGCGAGGCTCTCGGCGCGAACGGTTGGGCGCATGCGCCGACCGTCGCGAAGGAGGAGCTCGTCGTCGAAGAGTTCCCGCAGGCGTTTGAGGGCATGGCTAACAGCCGATGGGGTCAGGTGGAGCTTCTCTGCGGCTCGGGTGACGCTGCGCTCTTGGAGCAGCGCGTCGAGCACGACGAGCAGGTTGAGGTCGATATCCCGAAGTTGAATCATGTTCATGGTGCGTGAGTATGTTCTGTTTGATTCATCTTAGGTCTCTGTTTACCGTCATGTCGTGCTCAACAGAATCAAGACATCGCCGATACCCCTGTGGGTCAACCTGCTGGTCGTGCTGCTCATTGCCTTCATGGGCATCCAGGTCGTGTGGAACTACTTCGACAATCAGGTGCTGCTGGACTCGGGGATCACCATTCAGGGCGACCCGGACCAGAACGTCATCTACACGACGGCCGGGCGGCTGGTCGCGATGATCGCTGCGTCGGTGCTCGTGTTGGTCACGCAGAACCCGGCCCAATACGTGGTCGTCATGTTCATGAGCGCGGTCCGTGAGGCTCAGGAAGGCTTCATCGATCCGCTGTATCCCATGGCGGATTCGCCGATCAGCCCAACCGCCGACTTCTTGATCCACGTCGTCATCGTCGCAGCCGAGGTCGCAGCGCTCGTTGTCGTGTACCGACTGTGGAAGGCGCAGGACACTACTCCGGCGCGGCAATTGGAGGGTGCCTGATGGACACGCTCGAGACCATCGCAACGATTCTCATCGCACTTCCCGCGCTCCTCTACGCAACCGGCTGCCTTTTCGCCACGCAGGTCATGGTCGACATGCTTCCCGAACGCATCCCCGGCCTGCAGCTGCTGGTGAGGGCACTCGGCTTGATGTTCCTCGGCTCGGCCATTCTGATCAACATCGATCGCTTCGCCGAGCCGGCGGCCTGGACGATGGCCGGAGCCTTGGCCATCACCGCCTTCGGAGTCCACCTGCCCGACGTCGTCAAGGACTACCCCGAGGACCTCGGCGCCGATCTCATCGACCTCGAACAGCGAGCGGCAATC
>JAHEIN010000024.1 GCA_024639335.1 bacterium
AGGACGGGCAGCAATGCGCTGAGTGCGCGGACACCGCCCGAGTCTCCTGCGGAGACTCCGACGAGGCCAACAGGCTTGTGGGCGAACTCGCCTTGCTGACGGTCGAGCAGCATCTTCAGTTCGCCGGGGAAGCTGTGGTTGTACTCGGGCACGACGAGGACGAAGGCGTCTGCATCAGCGAGCTGACTACGAAAAGCCTCGTCTCCGGCCTCGCGGTCGGTGAACGACTGCGGCTGATCGGCGACTTCGATGACCGTGGTCTTCCAGTCGCGATCGAGCGCGGCGTCGATGATGCCGGGAACGATCCTGGACGATTGGTTTCCTTCTCGGGCGGTCCCGAGGATGACGACGAGTTCAAGTGGATTCTTCATGAAGTCGCATTACCCCACGAACCCGAGGTCTACTCCTCGACGGCGCCGGGCGCAGAGACAGGAGCCAGCAGCCGGGAGGGCGTCAGCCCGACCTATACCGTCTGGACCCAATTGACCACTTCGGGCATCCGGCGCTTGAGAATCCGGGATGTGAGCGAGAGTGAGAGCAGGTAGAAGAACGCCCCCCAGACGATCGAGAAGCTGTTGGCAATCCACGGCTCGAGGACCTGCCCGAACTCGATCGCCAGCACCATGAACGACGCCGGCAATACCAGCATCAGTCCGATCAGAGCGAACGAAGTCAGCTGGGCGATGAGCGCGAGGCACCCCTGTTCAGTTGCCTGGCTGAACACGTCGGTGCCTTCTCTGGGTAGCCGTAGCGGCGTGATGACCGAGACCAGATTGCCCACAGCCAACTGGCAGCCGACTGCCGCGACGGTCAATGCGGGGACGAAACGAAGCACCCCCCACGAGTTGGACAGCGACGCCAGAAGGACCGAGAGCAGCGCCGTCTCGATTGCGAGGGCGATCGCAGTCGCGATGTTCTTGCCGACGATCAGGCGCCGGGGCGTGGTGGGAAGCACGAAAAGGAAGCTGGCAGCGTTGCGTTCCCACCCGAACATGTTCAGTGCGATCGGAAGGCCGACGAACAGGACGAGACCGGGTGCGAGCAGCGGGATCCACTCCCTGGTCCTGAACTGACCGATGCCCGTCGTTCCGACCAGGATCGACGAAGCCGCCAGGCCGAGGAAGATGACCGCTCCCGTCCACACCAGACGCTGCCTGGGGTCACGGACGAAGAATCGCAGCTCCTTGCGAGCCAACACGAACGATGCGGTCCAGCCGATCCCGCCTGCCAGACCGGCACCTCGTGATCGCTTGGCCGGCCCGGCGTTCGCCTCGGGCGTGGTCAACATCCATTGGAGGAGCCGGTTCCAGATCCATGCGAGTACACCGATCCAAGCGATCGTGACGATCGACCAAGTGGCCACGCCGGCATAGTTGCCTGCCAGGGCTTCGGTGGTGATCCGCTGTGCGGCAACCGGCGGTAGCAGAACGGCGGCGTCGCCGACCGGGTTCGCGAGCACGGCTCCCTCGAGGCCGAGCGCATCGATTGCCCGGCGGACCAACTGCTGCGAAGCGAAGCCGACGAGCCCGATCCCCAGCACGATGAACATTGCGAAGTCCCGACCGCGACGGGTTCGAAGCACCGCCGAGATCACCGTGGTGAACAACTGACCCGACACGATCATCAGCACGAGAAAGAGCAGGGAAGACCATGCGGCGATGGGGAGCACGGATGCATGGATGGCCACATTCGTGCCGAGCACGATGAGTGGAACCACCACGCTTGGTGCGATCAGCGCAGCGACACCGAGACCGGAGATGAACGACAGCGGAGGTATTGGCGCCATGGCGAATTGCGCCGGGTCGAGATTCTCGTCGAGGGGGAAGATGACCACGGGGAGCGTGACCCACAGAGCGAAGAAGGCGAGAGCCCCCCAGAGCGTGAACTCGATCCGGGCCTCAGCGGACAGGGATGAGAAGGTTTCGATGTAGCGCCCGGCGAGATAGACGGCTCCGACCGCCAGCGCGATCATCGTGGCCGGGAAGCCGAACCGTCGCTGCCAGTCGGCCCTCAGGCCGTTCCAGAGGAGGCGGAGCTTCAGTTGGACGAGTTGTGCAACCACTCGATCTCACCCGATCCGATGTCGCCGCCGACGGCCTCGATGAACGCGTCGTCGAAGGTCGCAGTGCCGGTCTTCGCGCGGAGGCCCTCGACGGTGTCTTCGATCTCCAGACGGCCGTTGACCATGATTCCGACCTTGGTGCAGAGCCGCTCTACCAGATGCATCTCGTGGGCGGAGAACACGATCGTTGCGCCGCTCTCGGTGTAGCGCATCAGGAGACGCTGGATCAGTCGAGCGCTGACGGGATCCACGCCCTCGAATGGCTCATCGAGAAAGAGGACATCGGGGCGATGGATGATCGAAGCCGCCAGCGCCACCTTCTTTCTCATGCCGCGGGAGTAGTCGCCGACCAGCTTGGTGGCGGCATCCGACAAGTCCAGCAGATCGAGCAGCTCATTGCGTCGCTCGATCGTCTCGACCCGATCCAGCCCGTGCATGCCGGCGGCGAAGTCCAGCAGCTCGGCACCGGTGAGTCGTTCGTAGAGATTGAATTCCTCCGGGAGCACACCGATTCGTCGCTTCACGGCGATAGGGTCTTTCCACGTCTCGTGTTCCCCGATGCCGGCGGTCCCCTTCGTCGGACGAAGGAGCCCGACGATCATCTTGATGGTGGTCGTCTTGCCTGCACCGTTCTGGCCGAGCAGTCCGTAGAACTCGCCGGGAGCGATGTCGATGTCGAGGTCGTCGACGGCGGTGTCCTTGCCGAACTTCCGGACGAGGCCCCTTGCCCACACTGCCGACGGTTTCGACGTCGGGACGGCGTCGTCGGAGGTTTCAGAAATCATGGTCACACGTCCCCATCGGCAGGTGCCTGGCTTCACTGAACGATAAGGCCTCCCGGCCGCTGTGTTTTTGGTGGATTCGATATCGGCCGACCCTCTGGGGCGGACCTGGGCCAACCGGTAGGCTCTCGTCCGATGGCGGAATACCAGGCGTTGTATCGCAAGTACCGACCTCAGACGTTCGACGAGGTCGTCGGGCAGTCCCATGTGACCACGACGCTGTCCCGCGAGGTCGCCGATGGCCATGTCGCCCATGCCTACCTCTTCGCCGGGCCGCGGGGCACCGGAAAGACCACGACCGCGCGGATCCTCGCCAAGACGCTGAACTGCGAGAACCGGCTGGCAGATGGATCTCCCGACAACGACTGCGACAGCTGCCTTGCCATCACCGAAGGCTCGTCCTTCGACGTTCTCGAGCTCGACGCCGCCAGCCACAACTCGGTCGACGACATCCGTGAGATGCGTGTCAGTGTGACAACGGTCGCCTCCACTGGCACCGGCCGAAGGGTGTTCATCCTCGACGAGGCACACATGCTCTCGAAGGCCGCCGGCAACGCACTGTTGAAGACGCTCGAGGAGCCGCCTGAGCACGTGCACTTCGTGCTGGCCACCACGGAGCCGTACAAGCTGCTCGACACGGTGCGCAGCCGGACTCAACGTTTCGATTTCCACTCGGTGTCGATCGAGTCGCTGACAGCTCACCTTGCCAGGATCTCCGACATCGAGGGGTACAAGACCGAGCCGGCCGCTCTCATCGCCGTCGCGCGACACGCGACTGGGAGCGTGCGTGACTCGCTGAGCCTGCTCGAGCAGGTGGCGGCGCTCGGCGATTCCACCGTCGATCTCAACGGGGTCAATCGTGCGCTCGGCCTCGCCGATCAGGAGGCCTACTCCGCCCTGACCGCAGCCATCGCAGACCAGGATGCCCAGGCGGGTCTCGAGCTGGTTGCTCGACTTGCCGGCGAAGGGGTCGACCTGAGACGGTTTGTCGCGGAATCCGTCGGGTTCCTCCGTGGGGTGTTCCTCGCTCACTATGCCCCGAACCTCGCCGAGGTGGCCGACGAGCCCGAAGAAGTGCTGGAGCATTGGCGAAAGGCCGCCGTGCGCCTGCCGGCAGGTGACGTGCTGCGAGGCGTGGACCTGCTCGGTGAAGCGCTCATCAAACTTCGGGAGGGCCGAGAGGAACGCCTCATGCTCGAGCTGGCGATGATCAAGTTGACTCGCCCCGAGACCTCGACCGACGCCGAGGCGATGCTCTCGCGGATGGACAGGCTGGAGCGGAAGATCAACAGCCTGTCATCGGCTCCTCTTGCAGATCGAAAACCCACATTCACCGACCCCGCCCCCCAGCCCGCCGAGCGAGCCGCCGTCGACCCCGAACCCGCTCCATCCCCGGCCCTGGACCCAACCGACACCGAGGTCGAGGATCAGCTTGTTGCTGCTGCAGCGCCGCTTGTCGGGGAACCGGAATCTGCGCCCAAGGCCAATGACGTCACCATCGATATGTTCCGCTCTGTATGGCCTCAGCTGTTCGGCGGTCTGCGTGACCTGCTCGGAGCACGCCGTTGGGCACTCTTCAGGGAAACCGAGCCTCTGGACGTACGCGGTTCCACTCTGATCGTCGGGGTCCGGCACGGCTTTCATCTCAAGTCGCTCGAAGCCGATCCGGCCGCAGCCTCGATCGTTGCCACCCGCGCCGGCGATCTGCTGGGAGGAGCGGTCGAAGTGGTCTTCGCCCCGGCAGACGGTTCCGTCACCATCGCCGGTGACGAGAACGATGTCCGTTCGAACCGTCGGGAGGATCCCGAGCAGGAGCCGGAACGAGTGCCCGACCAGAACCAGATGGACGAGGCGTCGGACGACCTCACGGACCCTTTCAAGCTGATCGAAGACGAACTCGGTGGGACCGTTGTCGACGAGTCCGACGGCGGCGGCTGACGACGTCGACCCGGTTACGATTGGATCACCCCGTCACCGAGGAGCCCACATGAACCGTCAGCCAGACATGCGTCAGCTCATGCAGCAGGCGCAGAAGATGCAGGAAGAGCTGATGGCCGCCCAGAACGAGCTCGCCGAGCAGACCTTCGAAGGCTCGGCCGGCGGCGGCGTCGTCAAGGCGACGGTCAAGGGCTCCAACGAAGTCGTTGCCGTCGAGATCTCGCCGGACGTCATCGACCCAGAAGACCCCGAGTTGCTCGGAGACCTCGTCGTGGCTGCGATCAATGCCGCGATGAGCGAAGCCGCGAAGGCCGCCGAGGATTCGATGGGCGGGCTTGCCGGAGGGCTCGGCGGGCTGTTGGGCTGATGTACGAGGGCCCGCTTCAGCGGCTCATCGACGAACTCTCCCGTCTCCCCGGCATCGGGCACAAGAGCGCGCAACGGATCGCCTTCCACCTGCTCAGCATCGAGGACACCGACGCCAGACGGCTGGGCCATTCGATCCTGGACTTGAGAGATCAGATCGGCCACTGCACGCGCTGTTTCAACGTGACGGCCAACGAGGAGTGCGCGATCTGCCTCGACGCCAGGCGTGACGAGTCCGTCGTGTGTGTCGTCGAACGCCCCCAGGACATCGTGGTCATCGAACGAACCAACGAGTATCGCGGCCGTTACCACGTGCTCGGCGGGTCGCTGTCCCCGATCCAGGGGATCGGTCCGGACCAGCTGCGAATCCCCGAACTCCGCAGAAGGGTCGAGGAGGAGCAGATCCGCGAGTTCATCATCGCCACCAACCCCACGATGGAAGGCGACGCAACCGCCATGTACCTGGCACGTGAATTCAAACCGCTCGGGATCATGGTGAGCCGGCTGGCCTCCGGGCTCCCGGTCGGCGGTGACCTCGACTATGCAGACGAGCTCACCCTCGGCCGCGCCCTCGTCGGCCGCTCCGAGATGTGATGCCAGTAGTCGGTTGCCAGTTCTCGGTTCTCGGTTGGCGCCGGCTCTCGCGCAAGCTCGGCGGTCGACAACCGACAACCGACAACCGGTAAAAACCATTGGACATCTGCTTGGTCGAATCGTTCTACGGGGGGTCGCATCGGGCGTGGGCAGACGGGTTCGCGGCGCACTCCACCCACGACGTCACGCTGGTGACGCTGCCGGCGGAGAACTGGCGATGGCGGATGCGCGGGGGAGCGGTGACACTGGCCGACGAGGTCGGAACGCTCTGTTCGACGGGATACCGACCAGATGCGGTGATCGTTTCCGACATGATCGACCTTGCACTGTTCCGGGAGTTGACCGTCCAGCATTGGGGTCGACCGTTCACGGTCCTCTACCTCCACGAGAACCAGCTCGGCTACCCCTCGCAGAAGGGAACCGACGTGGCTTTCCCATGGGCGAATTGGGCTTCAGCCCTCTCAGCGGATGAGATCTGGTTCAACTCCCACCACCATCGCAAGACGTTTCTCGAGCTCATCCCGGCATTGCTCGACCGGTTCCCGGACCCTCTCGATGAGCGGCACCTCGCGAGGGTGGAGGATCGGTCATCGGTCGTCCCCATCGGGGTCGAACTGGCAGGTCTGGCACCCGTGGACCGAAGTGGAGAGACCCCCCGGATCCTGTGGAACCATCGTTGGGAGCACGACAAGCGGCCCGACCGGTTCGCCGATGCGGTCGAGAACATGCTCGACCTGACGTTCGAAGTGATCGTCTGTGGCGACGGGCCCCTCGGTGGTGACGAGCGGCGTGACCGTCTCGTCGCTGCGCTCGGCAATCGGCTGATCTGGCTCGGATTCGCCGACCGCGCTCGATACCTCGAATTGCTCGCCGGAAGCGACATCGTGGTCTCAACGGCGAGTCACGAGTACTTCGGGATCTCCGTGGTCGAGGCGATGGCGGCTGGATGCTGCCCGGTTCTCCCGAACCGGCTCAGCTACCCGGAACTGGTTCCGGCCGGCCTGCACGGCGAGGTTCTCTATCGGGAGACACCCCAGACGATGCTCCGACACAGACTCGAGAACCCCGAGGAGGCTCGTCTGGTCGGCGCCGCCATTGCGCCTGCCATGGCGGCGCACGACTGGCGACACGTGGCGCCGAACTACGACGCAAGGCTCTCGGCGCGGATGCTCGCCTGAGCGCGGATTCCGCGACCTGCCTCGTCGGCCACGGGGCGCTCCGGTGGCTCCGATCGAAGTTTCCAGGTTCTGTCGATCGCCATGTCGGCGACCGACGCCGGCATCAGCCATGGTGCGGATGCGAGCGTGTTTCATGGTCCGCGAGACGCCGTACTGTTGTGACATGCACGTGGTGTGGGACTGGAATGGAACCCTGCTGGACGACCTGCCGATCGTCCTGGCATCGGTGAACCACGGTGTCGCGCCGTATCGTTCTGAGCCCGTCACGATCGAGGACTACCGGACCCACTACACGAGACCGGTGAAACGTTTCTATGACGCCCTCTTGGGTCGTGACGTCGGCAACGACGAGTGGATCGACCTCGACTCCCGTTTTCACATGGCCTACCGACAGAAGCTCGACAAGGCGATGCTGGCCGCCGGCGCCAGGGAAGCGCTCGAGAGGGCCGCTCGGGTCGGCCTGTCGCAGTCACTGCTGTCGATGTATCCGCACGCCGATCTGATTCCGCTGGTCAACGAGGCGGGGATCGAGCATCATTTCGACCGAATCGATGGGTTGCGCGGGCCCCCAGGAGATCGCAAAGCTCGCTATCTCGAGTCTCATCTCGACGAACTCGAAGTGGACGCCACCGACACGGTCGTGGTCGGTGACACGCCTGACGACGCTGCCGCCGCAGCCGAGATCGGCGCTGCGTGCGTGCTGGTCGACGGTGGAGGCCACCACCGTGAGGTGTTGGAAGCGACCGGCGTCCGGGTTGCCTCGGGGCTCATCGACGCGATTGCGCCGTTTCTTGCGTCCTGAAGGGGTCACGCGAACAGCCCAAGCGTCTCATAAGACCCGTCGAGGACGGTCTCGTGGTCGGCGTCCAGCCAATTCGAGAGAACCGTGGCATAGAGGCTGCGGAAGTCGACCGTGTGGATCAGGTTCGAGTTGGCGTCCAGTCGTGTCAAGGAAGGGGCCTCGCCGTACCTTCCACCAGTCAGGGTCGATCCGATCACGAGTTGAATGTTTGCGGTCCCGTGGTCGGTGCCGCCACCGTTGTCACGGGCGCGTCTTCCGAACTCCGAGGCCGTGAGCACGGTCACGCGCTCGCGTCGACCGCCGGCATCGAGCAGACGGAAGAACTCCTGAAGTGCCTCGTCCAGAGCCGCCATCAACTCACCATGGCGACGGGGCTGTTCGAGGTGAGTGTCGAAGTCGCCGAACCCGTGAACGTAGATCACCGTCGGCGAGACCCCCGACGCGATCAGCGTGGCCGCGATCCTCAGCTGTTCGGTCAGATCGGTCCGACCCGGCCGTCCAGCTCTCCGGGAGGTCGACCCCAGAGCACCGCTGAGCTCGTCTCGGGCGTTCACGCTCGCCTCGATCGCCCGCTGGATCGGGGTGAGGTCGATCGCCGATGGCCCCTCCGGGACGAACCCTCTCCACATGGCCATGAGCTCGTCGACATCGTCGATCCATTCCGGGACGTTGGGAGTCAGGCCACTGGCGTCCGAGATCGCCACGGTGAAGGAGCCGTCCCCGAGCATGGCCGGCGTGGGGCCGGGTCCGATGACGACGCCGGCCAGAGGGTCTTCGTAACCGACGGTGCCGTCCAGATACCGCCCGAGCCAGCCGGCTCGTCTGGTGGAATCGGTGGCTCCGGTCCACCAGCGATCCATCGAGGTGAAGTGCGACAGGTCGGGATCAGGTATGCCGACTCCCTCGACGATCGCCACCTCCCCCGCCCGGTACATGCCTGCCAGCCCGGTGAGGTTGGGATGGAACCCGACCTCTCCGTCGAGGTCGATCGGGTTCTCGACGCGAGTAGTGGTGCGAAGGTCGTGGTATCGGTCGTTGCCGTGCGGTACGACCATCGACAAGCCGTCGTTGCCGCCCCCCAACTCGATGACGACCAGCACTCGATCGGTGGGTTCTCCGAGCGAGCCGACGGTTGGAGCCGCACCCCGGTTCTTGGGTGAGAGCACCGTGATCTGTGATCCGCCGCACGCGACGAGCATCACCGAGGCTCCGAGACCCGCCAGAAAGGTTCTGCGAGTGACGAGATTGCAGCTGGGATCGGTCATGTGAGTGCGTACTCCGGTGAGTTGAAACCCAGGGCGATGCGGTGGTTCGGGGCGGAGGCGGCGAGTGTCGCCCGGGTCTCGGCGCCCACCGAGTACAGCCCGAGCCGCTCGAACACGAGCTCGACCGGGGCGTCCTCGGGAGGGTCGATGACGTTGAGGAAGTCGAACGAGTGCACCAGTTGGTGGGGTCCCAGCAGCGCAGCGTCACGAGGGAAGCCCGACGGATTGGGCGGATTGAACGGCAGGTACGACTGGTTGTGGAGCGCATAGGAGGCCTCCGCCGGGATGCCGCGGCCGAATGCCTGGACGAGCCCTACCAGCCGCTCGACCGGGGTCTTGAGTCGGGTGTCGAAGTTTTCGGGGTCGAGGAAGGCGGGCTGTTCGACGATGCCCTCGATCAGGTCCAGAACCGGGTCGGTCGTCGTCCAGTCACGCATCGCCCGATCGATCTCGGTCTCCGTAGGCGGCTTGCCCACGAGCTCGGTGAACAGCTTCGTGGCGATTCGATGTCTGGTGGCGGGATGTTCGACGAGAAGCTCCACGACGCTGTCGAGATCGTGATCGGCCGTGACCCCGAGGATCGTCTTGCTTCCCGTCACATGGCGTCGGTCAGAGAAGAAGGGCTCCCACTCCGGAGTGGTGCCTGCGGCCTGGACGATCCTGTGATTGAAGGGAAGGTGAATCAACCAGCCGGTCAGCGCTCGGGCGGCCTCGGTGATGTCGGTCTGGGTGTAGTGGCCGGTTCCGAGTGTGTGGAGCTCCATGACTTCTCGGGCGTAGTTCTCGTTCACGGCCTCGACATTGTTCTGGGCGCCATCGAGATAGAGCAGCATCGCTGGATCCTTGGCGATCGCCACCAACAGGTCCGAGAAAGGAGTCAGCGCCAACGCCCGGATCGTCCGGTGTTGAAGCCACATCAGATAGGGCGCACGGACCTTCCGGATCGCCGTGGCGAAGTGGTCGTGCCAGAACCACGTCATCCGCTCGGTGAGCGGGTCGGGCGAGAAGGCCATCTGCTCGAGCCACCAGGCCACCAGGCCGGCCACACCGCTGGGATCGCGGAACTCCTCCCGATCGGCGGGAGGGTCCATCGGCCTCACGTCGATCGGTGACGCGGTGGCGTCGAGAATCTCAGAGATGGCTTCCTCGGGCGAAGCCGCCGAGGCAACCTGGTCGGGGTGGGGACCAACCCCGAGTCGTTTGTACACGTGCGACACCGATCTCATGTCTCACACGATGCCGCCTACTTGTTCGAAGACCGTGAGACATTCGAAAGAAGTCTCGAACCCAAACGTCCACGTACACGGCCCCAACACCGGGTTTGCGGCGTCAGCCGTATTGGATGGAGGAGAACTCGTTCAGCTTGTCGAGGTTGTGAAAGGCGTCCATGTAGCGGACCGAGCCCGTCTTGGAGCGCATCATCACCGAGTGTGTGACAGCGCCGTCTCCTGTGAACGTGACGCCTCGAAGGAACTCGCCTCCGGTGATGCCGGTTGCTGCGAACGATACCGAGGCACCGCCTACCAGGTCGGTGGTGTGGAGGACGAGGTCGAGGTCGAAACCCTCGTCTGCCGCCCGTCTGCGGTCCTCGTCGTGGCGCGCCCACATCCGGCCCTGGATCTCGCCGCCCATGCAGCGCATGGCCGCAGCAGCCAGGACACCTTCGGGTGTCCCTCCGATACCGAGCAGCATGTCGATTCCGCTGTCTTGGCGGGCCGTGGCGATGGCGCCCGAGACGTCCCCATCCCGGATCAGCCGGATTCTCGCTCCGGCCGCCCGGACTGCGTCGATGTACGGCTGGTTCCGCGGCCGGTCGAGGATCATCACGGTCAGATCGTTCACGTCAGAGCCCTTGGCATTGGCGACCCTGGTGAGGTTGCGGTCGACGGGAGCGTCGAGGTCGATCATGCCCTTGGCTGCAGGCCCGACTGCGATCTTGTCCATGTAGACCATCGACCCGGGGAAGAACATCGTTCCGCGCTCGGAAACGGCGATCACGGCCAGCGCTCCCGGCATGCCTGCCGCTGTGAGGGTCGTACCGTCCACCGGGTCGACGGCGATGTCGACCGGTCGACCGTCGCCATTGCCGACGAGCTCACCGTTCGCCAACATGGGTGCCTCGTCCTTCTCGCCCTCGCCGATGACCACGACGCCGTCGAGAGAGAGCGTCCCGAGGTGGGCACGCATGCCGTCCACGGCCGCCTGGTCGGCGGCTTCCTTGTTGCCTCTTCCCTGCCAACGTGCCGCAGCCAGTGCCGCGGTCTCTGTGACCCGGGCGAGATCGAGTCCGAGGTTCCTATCGGGTATTTCAGCCATCGACCCTCACGATCAGTGCGTCTCCTTGTCCTCCGCCACCACAGAGTGCCGCCGCTCCGATGCCGCCGCCGCGCGCTCGGAGGGCGTGGATAAGAGTGACGATCAACCTCGCTCCCGTGCAGCCGATCGGATGGCCGAGGGCCACAGCTCCGCCGTTCACATTCACCCTCTCTGTTGGAATGTCCATGAGCTTCGCCGACCAGAGGGAAACCGCGGCGAAGGCCTCGTTGATCTCGACGAGGTCGAGGTCCGACGCTTCGAGATCCGCCCGCTTGAGTGCAACTCGCAGCGCTTCTGCCGGTCGCTCGTGCAGGCTGGCATCGATCCCGCCGATCTGTCCGTAGGCGAGGATCTCCGCCAGGATCGGTGATCCATTGGCTTCGGCCGCCCGGCGACCGGCGACCAGTACCGCGGCTCCGCCATCGGAGATCTGCGAGGCGTTACCTGCGGTGATCGTACCGTCCGTGACGAACGCCGGCTTCAAACGTGCGAGCGATTCGGCCGTCGTCCCGGGCCGGACGCCCTCGTCTGTGTGGACGACCACCGGGTCGCTTTTCCGCTGCGGAACCAGCACGTCGACGATCTCCTCGGCGAACCGACCGGATTCGGACGCCGCCAGGGCTCGCTCGTGGCTCATCGCCGACCATTCGTCTTGTTCACTCCTGGTGATCCCGAGCCTGGCGTTCTTGTGGTCGGACGACTCTCCCATCGTGCAGTGGTCGAACGCACAGAACAGACCGTCGTGGGTCATGACGTCGACCAGCTTGGCGTCGCCCATTCGGGCACCCCACCGAAGCTCGTGGAGGACGTGCGGGGCGTTCGACATCGATTCCATACCGCCGGCCATCACGAAGTTCGCTTCATCGATGCGGACGGCGCGTGCGGCCATGCCGACGGCAGCCATCCCCGACAGGCAGACCTTGTTGATCGTGATGCTCGGCACGGTCATCGGGAGGCCGCCACGCACGGCGGCCTGACGGGCGGTGATCTGCCCTTCGCCGGCCTGGAGCACCTGGCCGAAGATGACTTCGTCGACTGCTCCCGGGTCGACTTCGGACCGCTCGATGGCTGCGGCGATGGCCGCTCCACCGAGATCGACTGCTCTCAGCGGGCTCAACCCCCCGCCGTATCTCCCGATCGCGGTCCGCGCCGCGCCGACAATGACAGCGTTCTCAGACATGGCTCTGAGGGTACCGACGCGTCACGCGTCACGCCTCCACGCCTCACGCCGGACACCAGCGTTCTCGGAAGGAGTCCCTGTCGGGAGGAGCGCAGGAGAAGACGACCATCCCTGTGACAGTCCCTCGGTGCGACCGACCCGTGCCAGTGGTGGCGCTGCCGCAAGCACCCAAGGAGCGGTCTCGCGCCTGGCCGGCTGCGTTTGGCTTGCCGGTTGTCGCTCGGCCCTGCTGCACTCTGGATCATGGCCCAGCTTCCAACTCCGACACTTTCCGAAGCCGTCGACTGGACGGCCGAGCATCTCGGACACCTGACTTGCGATGCGGTGGCCAAGTCCGGTCGGTTCACCGGCGGACAGCGGGCGGCCGACGAGGCGCTGGCTGCGTTCGACGTCAACGGGTACTCCTCGAAACGCAACGAGGTGTGGCCGGAGCCGCGTCGAGGTGCCTCGGCGCTCAGCCCGTACATCCGCCACGGCATGCTGCAACTCCCGAGGGTGTGGGAGGCAGTGGCCGGCGGCCCCTCGCGAGACGTCGAGAAGTTCAGGGACGAGCTCAACTGGCAGGAGTACGCCCGTCACCTCTACGCCCGGCTCGGCACCGCCACGCGGGACTGGATCAGGTTCGCCGTCGAACCGACCGAGAAATGGGATCACGAACCGTGGTGGCGCCAAATGGCCTGTGTCGACTTGGTGGTATCCGAGCTCGACGATGACGGGTGGCTCGTCAACCAGACGCGCATGTGGATGGCGTCGCAATGGGTCAACCGCAGTGGCGGCCATTGGAGGGAGGGTGAGGACCGATTCTTCCGCCATCTGCTCGACGGCTCGAGAGCGGCCAACCGGCTCGGGTGGCTGTGGACGACCGGCGGCGGAACCGGCAAGCCGTACGGCTTCAGCCGTTGGCAGGTCGAGAAGCGAGCCAAGGGCGTGTGTGGCGGATGCCGGCTGAACGACAACTGCCCGATCCAGGACTGGCCGAGCGATCCGGTGATCGAGAAGGTCCCCGAGGCGCTAGGGCTGCGCGACGACCCCGATCCCGGTGCCACGGGAGGTCCGATGGGCGTCGATCGCCGCTCGGATCCCGAGACGGTCTGGTTGACGGCCGAGTCACTGGGTGACGACGACCCGGCTCTGACGGCTCATCCTGAGCTGCCCGTGATCTTCGTGTTCGACGAACCCCTCCTCGGACGGCTGCAGCTGTCCGGCAAGCGACTGGTCTTCCTGGCGGAGACCCTGGCGGACCTGGCGCAACGCCGAGACGTCCGGGTTCATCTCGGTCGTCCCGTCGACGTGCTGGCAGCGCGAGCTCCGGCCGTGACGTTCGCCCCGGTTCCCGGCTGGAGGCGAATCAGCGGTGAGCTCGATCTCGCCGAAGTCCACCCGTTTCCGTGGTTGCGTCGCCCTAAGGGAGGATCGGTGGCATCCTTCTCGCAATGGCTACGAAGTTGATCTCCACCGAAGGCATCGGATTCCGGGCCTTCGGCTTTCCCGTCACCATCAACTGGTTCCACTTCCTGCTGCCCGCGCTGTGGCTCAGCGGGATCGACTTCGCCAATCTCCGGCCGGACGTCTCAGCCGGTGGAATCGTCGCCGCCTACGTCGGCGCAGTGGTGGTCGGAGTGCTCGGGCACGAGCTCGGTCATGCCTTCGCCGCCAGATCGATCGGAGCGGAAGCCAAGATCGATTTGATCGTATTCGGCGGTCTGACCACGTGGTCGACCGGCAAGCCGATCACCGCACCGCAGCGGTTGAGAGTGTCGCTGGCCGGGCCGATCGTCGGGATCCTCCTGGGTGCTGTGTCCTGGTTGGTCGCCCAGTCGATTCCCGAGTTCAGGATCGAGTTCCTCGTCTTTCTCGATCTGCTGACTCAGGTCGCACTGGTCTGGGGAATCTTCAATCTGGTCCCGTTCCCCGGTTTCGACGGTGGTCACAGCCTCGACGCCGCCCTGGAGATCTTCGCTCCTTCCCGAGCCGCCCGGCTCGGTGCAATCTTCAAGGGCGCAGCCGCCGTGTTGGGCGTTGCCGCCGTGTGGTTCTATTTCGGGATCTTCTCGGCCTTGATTCTGCTGTTCTTCGTTTTTCGAGGCGGCATGTCTCCGCTCCAGGAGTACCGACGGAGCTTCGACAAGGAGCACGAGATCGCGATCAACGAGGCGGTCCAGCTGGCGAGGACGGGTCGACTCGAGGAAGCTCTCGGTCGACTCGATGCGGCGTCGGGGGCGCCTCGCTCACGCGACTTGCAGCGCAACACCGACAGCCTCCGCACCACGCTGTTGTTCTGGATCGGTCGCTGGGACGAGCTCGCCGGGATGCCGGAAGAGCTCGTCGACGAGAAGACACGAGGGATTGCGCTGCTACGCACCGGCCAGCTCGCTCGAGCCGAGGTCGTCTTCCGATCCGCGCCTCCCGGCGGAGTCCGTGATGCGCTGTTGGCGGAGGCGCTCGTCCGTCAACGTGTCGATGTTTCGGGCGACAGCGAGATCGATCCCGCATCCTCAGACTCCATGGTCGAGCGTGCTCGACAGCTGGCAGCCGACGAGCCGGAGGTCGCAGCGGCGCTTGCCCGTGCGGCGATCGACTCGCCGGCGCTGACTGCGGCCAACAGAGTGGTGGCGTTGATCATCGCCGGTCGCGTCGACGACGCCAGGGTCGTCGCTCAGGACGTCGGTGCCGACGCCGTGTGGTTCGTCGAGACGATCAAAGCGGCCAAGGAGGGCAGAGACCTCGAACAGATGCTGTCGGTCGCCTCGTCCGCCGAGCTGTGCGGATCGGCGCAGATCCTCCTGCATCAGCTCGGCGAATACGCGGCGGCGATGACGGTCGGTCGCCGGGCACTCGACGCGGGCGGGGACCTTTCGGTCATCGGATTCAACCTTGCGTGCTCGGCGGTCAGGGCCGGGGACACCGACACCGGGCTTTCATTCATCGAGACGCTGGTCGCCGACGGCATCGATGTCACCCGCATCGTCTCCGATGACGACCTGGCCTCCCTCAGGGGCACGGACGCGTTTGCCTCCGCCCTCGGCGATCCCGCCCGGTAACGTCGACTCGATCATGAAGCTACTCAATCTCGACCATGTCGGAATCGCAGTCGAGGACCTCGACGCAGCGCTGGAGGACTACCGGAATCGGTACGGCGTCGAACCGTTGTACCGCGAGCGCGTCGAAGCCCAAGGCGTCGAGGAGGCCATGATCCCGGTTGGCGGCTCGTTCGTCCAACTGCTCCAGCCTCTCGGCGCAGATACACCGGTCGGGAGATTCCTCGCCAGCCGTGGTGAGGGACTCCACCATGTGGCGTATGCCGTCGTCGACATCGCCGCTGCCCTTGCACACTTGGAACGACAAGGCGCCCGGCTGATCGATCGGGAGCCGAGGGCCGGCGGCAGAGGCGCAAAGATCGCGTTCGTCCATCCCTCCGATCTCGCCGGTACGCTCATCGAACTCGTCGAACTGAGCGAGACATGATGGACATCAGGATCACCGGCGGTGCCGACGAGTACCAGGCGGCTGCGATCGTCGCAGTCATTCAGCACGTCGAGTCCGAGGCATCTGCCGTGAAGCTGCCGCGAAACCCGAATGCGCAAAGTGCCTGGCTCCGCGCCGGCCGACATCAGCCGCTCGGCCGATTCCAGCCGCCGATCCTTCCCGACGCCGGGCTGAACTGGGAAACCGACTGAGCCACCGTCGCGGGCCGGGACGATCACGTACGCTGTTGCCACCGCGTGAGGAAGGACGATCGTGACCGTTGAGATTCCCGAGGCACCCACAGGTCCATTCGGTACCGTCTTCGGTGATTCGTTCAGCGTTGCTCGGTGGGCTGACGGCGATTGGGAGACCCCGACGCTGGGCCCCATAGAGCCGTTCTCCTTCCATCCGGCCACCCACGTCCTCCACTACGGCAGCGCTTGCTTCGAGGGACTCAAAGCCCATCGCGGAGACGACAACGTCGTCCGCATCTTCCGGCTGCATCGACACGTCGAGCGCATGCAGGAGTCGGCGAGGGTGCTGCGGCTGCCCGTGCCCGACGCCGACATGCTGGCCGCGATGATCACCGATGTCGTCGCCGACAACCTCCATCTGGTGCCTGCGGCACCCGGCTCTCTCTATCTCCGCCCGACCTTGATCGGGACCGAGCCCAACATCGGCGCCGCTGCCGCCCCGTCCAAGACCGCCCTTCTCTACATCTTGCCGAGCCCGGTCGGTGACTACTTCCAGGGCGGCATCAGGCCACTCAAGGTCATGGTCGAGACGATCCAGCCGAGGAGCACGCCCGCATTCGGATCGGTCAAGACGGGGGCGAACTACGCAATGGCGCTCGGAATCACGCTCGACGCCAAGGCGGAGCTCGGAATCGATCAGGTCCTCTTCGCTCCCGACGGCGACGTCCAGGAGACCGGTGCCTCCAACTTCCTGCTGCTGCGGGACAAGCACGTCCTGACGAAGGCTCTGGATTCGTCCTTCCTCCACGGAGTCACGCGCGACTCGATTCTCGCCCTGGCGCGTGACATGGGCTACGACGTCGAGGAGCGCAACTTCACGGTGGACGAGATGATCGTATGGGCCGATGATGGGGAGGCTGCCCTGTCCGGCACTGCGGCCGTGTTGGGTGGCGTCGGCTCGATGATCGTGGACGGTGAGGAGATTCCTTTCGCGTCCGGCGAGGTGGGTGCGACGACATTGAAACTCCGTCAGGCGCTCACAGACGTGCAACTCGGTCGCGCACCCGACAACCACGGTTGGACCACCGTCGTCTCGTAGCTCTGGGTTCGCCCGCACCGTGCCGAGCACGCGCCTCGTCCTTTGGAGTCGGCCACGAGATGCGGGGTGCGTTGGTAGCGTTTGTGCCCCAAGGCCTGGATGGACGGTTCGCCGGGAATCGACTGCGGGGCGCAGCACGTGCGCGGCGCCGTCGTCAGCGCCTTCCGAATTGCCGGGCCAGCCGAGCCACCACATCCCGCGCCTCGTCGATGGCGAACAGTCGGGCGAGACCGAGATACCCGACGCCTCCCAGCAAGGCGGCGACCAAGCCGGCCGCAGCGTCGGGCAGCAGTCCGTCGAAGGCCAGCAAGGTGAGCACGGCGATCAACCCGGCGAGCAATGCTGCGATGGCGACCTTCCCCAGAAACCAGATGAAACCGATGGCCTCGTGGCGGGGGCCTTCCCGCAACCACGCCGACGTGATGGCGATGGCATAGAGGGCGACGCCGATCGTCGATCCCATGGCGATGCCATCCCCCTCGAAGCGATGGGTGAGAGCAAAGAGGATCGGGACGATCACGGCAGTCGACACGGTTCCGATCGCCACGGGCAGCCACATCCGCCGCTGCGCGTAGAAGGCCCGGGTCGTGATCTGGTGCATCACCCAGAACGGGATCGAGAGCGAGAAGTACAGCAGGAACGAAGAGACCACTTCGGTGTCGGCGGAGCTGAACTCACCCCATTGATAGATGACGCGAACGATCGTGTCTCTGGTCGGGACGATCAGCCCGGTGGCGAGCGCTCCGACCGCTACGGCGGTCCGGAGCGAGACGGTGACCGTATCGCGCATCTCGTCCGTGCGGCGCTCTGAGAACAGTCGGGCCATGAACGGGAAGCTCGCGACCCCGGCTGCTTGGGCGATCACTCCCACTGGGAGCATGTTGAGTCTGCGAGCGAAGTTGAGTCCGGCGGTGGTGCCCGATTCGGCGAGTTGTCCGAACAGCCGCGGCCACTGCTCGTCGAACGCCACCACGGTCTGGCCGACCATCAGCGGGAGGGCCAGCTTCAAGTACCTTGCCGTGGCGGGATGCGACCGAGGTACGCCTCGCACGAGCCGGACCCCCAGGCGATGCGCTCCCCACCATTGGAGAGCGAAGCTGCCGATGGCAGCCCCGATCAGGCCGCCGACGAGAAACCACATGGGCGTCGGCTCGGCGACGAGGGCGGCGAGCAGGCCTCCGGCGATGATGCCGCCGTTGTAGAAGAGCGGACCCATTGCCGGGATCGTGAAGCGCCGCTCGGCGTATTGCGCGGCAGTGAAGAGCGCCCCGAGCAGGAAGAACGTCTGTAAACCGATCGCAACACGCGTCAAGGGCACCAGCCGGTCGATCAGACCGTCATCGAGTTGGTTGAACACGACCTCCACCAGCGGTCTGGCGAAGATCAGGCCGGCCGCAAGCAGCAGCAGCGCGATGACCCCCACAAAACGGAACACCGCGGTGAAGCTCCGGTTGAGCTCGGCGTCGTCACCCGAGGCGTGGTGGTCGGTGAGGATCGGTACGAGCGTGATGGCGAGGTACCCGCCGGCCAGCAGGAAGTAGAGGTAGTCGGGCAGCGTGAACGCATTGACGTAGAGGTCCGTCTCGACTGTCCGGCCTAGCAATGCGCCGATGACTTGTTCGCGAACGACGCCGAGCAGCCGGGAGAGCAGCACACCTGCCGAGACGATGGCCGCCGCCTGGCCGAGTGACGCCGACCGCCGAGTCATGCGGGGACGGCGAAGTGCCGGAGATCGTCGAGGATCGAGTCGGGAACGGCGATCCCGGCTCTTCCCACTCCGAGCGCCACGTCGGCCTTGTAGGACCCGTGGTAGTCGGAGCCACCCGACGGGAGCAGCCCGAAGCGATCGGCCAGCGCAACCAGGCCCGATCTGCCGTCGGCCGGGTAGCTCCCATAGTGGCACTCGATTCCGACCAGCCCGTGGGCTCGCAGCTCGACCAGTAGGTCGGCCATCTCGAACCGGTTGTCGATCCGGAGCGTGTGGGGATGGGCCAGGATCGGTACACCGCCCGATGCTCTGGCCAGTTGGATGGCCTGGCGAGGCTCGAGGCGTTCCCGTGCGACGTATGCCTTGCGATCGTTGCCGAGGTACTCGTCGAAGGCCTGTTCCATCGAGTCGACGTATCCGTGACGGACGAGCACCGCTGCGATGTGCGGGCGCCCGACCGAGCCTTCGCCCGCCTCTGCGAGCACCTCGTCGAGCTCGACCGGCAATCCCAGTTCGTCCAGCCGTTCTACGATTCGGGCATTCCGGCCGTCCCGACCCCTCCGCAGCTCTGCGAGCCGATCCTGGAGCGGGCCGTGCTCGGGTTCCAGCCACAGGACGACGAGATGCATTCCGCCCCTGGGGTATTCGAGGGACAGTTCGGTGCCGGGGATCAACTCGATCCCCCGGCGTTCGGCTGCGATCCGGGCTTCGGGGATGCCTTCGAGGGTGTCGTGATCGGTCAGCCCGACCGAGGTCAGACGCAGTGCAGCTGCACGCTCGAGGAGCTCGTCTGGGGTGTCAGAACCGTCGGAGAAGGAGCTGTGGGTGTGGAGGTCGATCGCCATCGGGGCGGAGGCTAGGCGAGCGCCAGCCGGCCTCGGTGTGATCTGTTCTGGACGAGACGTCCCAGTTCGACGAACCGGGCCCCTACCCGTCGATACGAATAGTCTCGACGTATGCCGTCTCTGTGGGGTTGCTCACTTCTCGAGTGGCACCGCGGACGGTCTCGATCGAGGCAATGCGCTCCACGGTCTCCATGCCCGAGGTCACACGGCCAATCACATTGAAGGTCGGCGACAGGATCGCTCCTTGTGACCCATGGACGATGAAGAACTGGCTTCCGGTCGAGTTGCTGGCCGGCGCTTTCGCCATGGCGACCACACCCTCCTCGTAGACGAAGCCATCGTCGGGAAACTCATCGGGGATGCCGTAGCCCGGGCCGCCCGATCCCGACGCCTCGGGGTCACCGCCCTGAATGACGAAATCATCGACGATGCGATGGAACACCGTGCCGTCGTAGAAACCCTCCTGCGAGAGGAAGGCAAACGAGTTGACCGACAGCGGTGATGTCGTCGTGTCCAACTCGATCACGATCTCGCCGCACGAAGTCACGATCGTGGCCGTTGCCCCAGCCGACAGCTCCAGATCGGAGGGGGCCTCGAAATCGACCTGTGTGTTCGGGGAAGGTCGCTCGCCCTCGCACGCCGTCGGCTGGTCACGGAACCCCTGATACGAGGCCGGCAGACTCTCGTCGTCGCCCGTCAATGCCGGAATGACGAGCAGAATGACGGCGACGATGAGGCCGAGGCCGATAGCCGTCCGAATACGGCGAAATATCTCCTTGCGCTGCGCTGCCTTTCGCTCGGCTTCGCGCTTCGCCTGGCGGAGTTGCTTCTGTCTCTGCTGCTTCTCGCTGGCCATGAGCCAGCCAGCGTAACCTGCCCGGCAGATTCGAAGTTCGGGCCTGCTGCCGTATCCTCCCGGTGTCCTGATCAGGGTTCCCATGCTCATCGTCCAGAAGTACGGCGGTACGTCCGTCGCCTCACCAGAGAGAATCTCGGCTGTCGCCGACCGGATCTGCGCAACGAAAGACGCGGGCCACGATGTCGTCGTCGTCGTCTCGGCCATGGGCAAGACCACCGACGAACTGATCGCGCTCGCGTCGGCCGTCAACCCCGATCCACCGGCGCGCGAGATGGACATGCTGCTGACCGCCGGGGAGCGGATCTCCATGGCGTTGACGGCGATGGCGATCGCGAAACGTGGTGTGGAGGCGGTGTCGTTCACGGGCTCGCAGGCCGGGATCCTCACCGACGCCGCTCACGGTGCCGCCAAGATCACCGAGATTCGCGGCACGAGGGTGAAGGAGTCGCTCGCCGACGACAAGGTCGTCATCGTTGCAGGGTTCCAGGGAGTAGATCCCGAGTCGCGGGAGATCACGACGCTCGGCCGGGGCGGGTCCGATGCGACCGCAGTGGCCCTGGCCGCCGCTCTCGACGCCGATGCGTGCGAGATCTTCACCGACGTCGACGGTGTCTACACGGCTGACCCACGGATCGTCCCGACTGCGCGAAAGCTCGACGAGGTGTCTTTCGAAGAGATGCTCGAGCTGTCGGCCTCGGGGGCGGGGGTGCTGATGAGCAGATCGGTCGAGTTCGGCCGCCGATTCAATATTCCGATACATGTCCGCTCGTCGTTCAACGACAATCAAGGGACCTGGGTGAAGGAGACCACCATGGAACAGGCCGTCATCAGTGGAATCGCACACGACACCTCTGAGGCAAAACTCACGATCAGGGGGGTTCCCGACTTCCCGGGAATCGCCGCTCAGCTGTTCGAGCCGATGGCCACGGCCGACATCAATGTCGACATGATCGTTCAGAACACATCGACCGACGGGACCACAGACATCTCCTTCACCGTTCCGAAGTCGACTCTCGATCAGGCTCGCACGATCGCATCCGAGATCGCCAATTCGATGCGGGCGCGTTCGGTCGACGTCGACTCGAGCATCGGCAAGGTCAGCCTGGTCGGAGCGGGCATGAAGTCGCACCCCGGCGTCGCTGCGGCTGTTTTCCGGGTGCTGGCAGATGCTTCGATCAACATCGGGATGATCTCGACTTCGACGATTCGGATCTCATGTGTGGTCGCCGAAGCCGACACCGACCGCGCCGTTCAGGTCCTCCATGAGCGGTTCGAGCCACCCAACGTATCAGAGGAGGTGGGGGCATGAACCCCGTCAACGTGGGCGTTGTCGGCGCCACCGGAGCCGTCGGCCGCACGATCCTCTCGATCCTCGCCGAGCGCCGGTTTCCCGTGAAGGAGATCCGCCTGTTCGCTTCTCCGCGTTCGGCCGGCAGCGTGATCGACACTTTCTGGGGGTCGGTGACCGTCGAAGACTTGTCGATCGCCGATCCGTCCGGGATCGACATCGCGCTGTTCTCCGCCGGTGGCGGCCGGTCCCGCGAGTACGCACCGAAGTTCGCCGAGGCCGGTGCCGTCGTCATCGACAACTCCTCGGCTTTCAGGATGGAACCCGACGTGCCGCTCGTCGTCGCCGGTGTCAACGACGAGGCGATCACCGATAGGCCGCGCGGAATCGTCTCGAATCCCAATTGCACGACGATGGACCTGATGATGGCTGCCGGTCCGCTTCATCGGGCGGCCGGGCTCCGTTCCATGGTCGCGACCTCCTATCAGTCGGTCTCGGGCTCAGGCATGGCAGGAGTCGAGGAGTTGATGCGTCAAACGGACTGGCTCCGCTCCAACCCCGACGCACTGCGAGAGGGCGGGTTCGAAGAGCCGGACTCCGAGGTCTACGTGGCCCCGATCGGCTTCAACGTGATCCCTTACGCCGGATCTGAGACGGAGCAGGGGTACACCGACGAGGAGTGGAAGCTGGTGCACGAGTCCAGGAAGATCCTCTCTGCGCCTGACATCGAGGTCGAACCGACGTGTGTGCGAGTGCCGGTGGTGACCGGCCATGGCATCGCCGCCACGATGTGGTTCGACCGCAGCATGGAGATCTCCGAGGCGAGGCAACTGCTCGAGGCTGCACCCGGCGTCGAGGTCTGGATCGACGATGTACCGACTCCGCTGGACTCTGCAGGGATCGACGACGTGCTTGTCGGGCGTCTCCGCAACACCGTCGGCGTCGCTGGTGGAATCAACCTCTGGGTCGTTGGCGACAACCTGCGCAAGGGGGCCGCTCTGAACGCCGTTCAGCTCGCCGAGCTGGTGACTGGCGAGGCCTGATCAAAAGATCCTGAAGCCCGAGAGCAGGACCACGAACGGGTCGAGCAGCGAGGCGATCAGGTCTTCGGAATCGTCGTCGGCGGTGAGGGAGTCGAGCGAGCTCGTGAGTATGGCAGTCAACAGCCCGACCAGATCCACTTCGATGTTGGGAACCGTCGGCTCCGCCTGCGGAGAGCGAGCAGCGGGTTGGGCAGGAACCGACTCGTCGGCCGGAGGCGTGTCAGCCGGGGGAGAAGCCGGCGGCGGAGGAGCAGTCTGAGGGGGAGGAGGGGCGGACGATCCGCCGGCGCCCTCACAGAACACAACCGCCAAGTACAGTTTGCCGTCCGCTCCTTGGACTACGCCCGTGCCCATGGAGGTCCAGCCGGGATCGGAGAGTACGGACCAGTGGGTCGGGCTGCCGCGGAAGCCGGCGAACACGAGATCGATCGAAGGCCCGGATCCCACGATCTCCGCGGCCCGGGAGCACACCGAGGTCAGGTGTCCGATCGACGCATGACTGACGGTCAGGTTGGCGGCCTGACGGGCGGCCGAGGCATGGGCAGTCGCCTCGGCGTCCGGCTGGATCCCGAGGCCACCGCCGCGGGCTGCTGCTACGGCAGTGTCGACCGCGTCAGCAGATGCGGGAAGTGAGCCGAAACCCAGGAGCAGGCACAGCACGGCAGCGATGGGGGCGAGTCGCACGGCGCAGGAGCATAGGCCTCAGGACCCATGCGACCAATCGCAGCGGCCTGATTCGGACGATACGGACCAAAAATGGTCACTCGCGTAGTCCTCCATTGGAGGCTCTGTGGGGAACGAGGTATCCTTCGGCGACAATCGGGACGTGGCGCAGCTTGGCAGCGCGCAGCGTTCGGGACGCTGAGGTCGCGGGTTCAAATCCCGCCGTCCCGACCAGAGAAACACCAGGTCAAGGCCGCCCTTCGGGGCGGTCAGCTGGTTTGGTACCCGTTTCCATCGCGCGTCCATCGCGCGTCAGACGAGGCCTCTTCCGCTGTCGTGGTCCCGTTTCGGGAGGAATTGGTCGCCGAGTCGTTCGGCGGCGTGGCGGTCGGCTTCGGTGCTGGCTTGGGCGTAGACGCCGAGTGTGAGCCTCGGGTCGGTGTGACCGAGCCGGGTTTGGGCGGTCTCGAGGTCGATGCCTTCGAGGACGAGTCCGCCGGTGGCGTTGGCGCGGCGGAGGTCGTGGAACTGGGCCCACTCGACGCCGGTCTTGTTGGCGGGCGGGATACCAGATCCGGTGCAGCCAGTTCGAGTAGTCGAGGTGTTCGCCCGCCGAACCGGCAAACACGAATGCGTCGGTATCTCTCGTGGTCAGTCCCCGCAGCTCGAGATGATCGGCGATGAGTTCCATGAGAACAGCTGGGATCGCCAGGGTTCTTCGGGCGGCCTGCGACTTGGGTGGGCCGAGGGCCGAGCGACCTCCGGCACCCCGGGTGACCTGTTCGGTGATCGTGACGGTCGCTCGGTCGAAGTCGATTCGACCAACCCGGAGACCGGCGCATTCACCCCACTGCAGCCCGAGCACGGCCCCGAGATGGACTATCAGCCCAAACTGTGGTCCGAGCGCCTCAGCAAGATCCGCCAAATCGCGAGCTGTGACCAGCGAGCACTCTCTGAACGCCCTGACCTGAAGAGCGCATCGCAAGTCGCGCATCGCACCCTGTCAAACCCACACGCACTTGCAACAAGTTGCCGAATGTCTACATATAGGCAGGTGAGGCAGTGATGGACCTCGACCGTGGCAGCCTGGCGAGGCTCGACCGCAAGCTGCTGGCCGGCCTCCGACAGGCCGAGACCTCCCGGATGGTCCGAGTGCCCGTGACGGAAGCCAAGTGGTCGACATGGAAGCGGTACTGCGAGTCGGCCGGCATCTCGATGGGTCGTGCCATCGCCGCTCTTATCGACCGGGAGCTGGCTGGCGTATTCAGTGATTACGCCGACGAACACCCGGCGGTGTTCGCAGAGCAGGCCGAAGAGGAGCTGGCGAAACGCCAAGATCAGGTTGCTCGCCGCGAGGAGAAAGCGGCGGAGGCCGAGGACCGGCTTCGGGCATGGAACGAACAGCTCCGGACGTGGGAGGGCGGGTTGGAGACTCGGGAACGGCGGGTCGAGTTCGCAGCGAAGATGGCTGCTCAACGCAGAGAGCCGGAGACCAAGGTCGGACGCAATGAGCGGTGTCCGTGCGGGTCAGGTCTGAAGCACAAGCGCTGCCACGGACTGCCTGAACGGTGAAGAGGGGGCCTGCCAGATAATGGATTGCTAGAGCAGATTGCCGGTT
>JAHEIN010000142.1 GCA_024639335.1 bacterium
GTCCGGCGTCGAGGCGAGGAAGGACGCGTCCCCGGAGACCTCGTATTCGATGTCCTGTGTGATCGCCAGGTCGTAGCGGAGTTCCGAGCCGGGTGGGTAGTCGTAGGACACATCGACTGACTCGTCGATCGGGACTCCCTCCGGCACCGGGCGGGGGAGAACGGACGCCCGGGAGCCGCCGTCGGTCGCATCGCACGCAGCGAGCATGGTGGCCAGGAGGGCCACGATCAGCAGGATCGATTTCGTCCGCATGGTCCCAGGATCGTCAGTCTCGGGCACAAACAGGACATCCTCGCCATTGCTCGCCCGTATTCTCCCGGCGTGTCCGCATCGATCGAACGTGTCAGAGAAGCCGCCCGGGCCGCAGGCCTCGAGATCGAAGTCGTGTCCTTTTCCGACGCCGTGCGTACTGCTCCGCAGGCTGCCGAGGCCGTCGGCTGCGAAGTCTCTCGGATCGTCAAGTCGCTCGTCTTCGTCATCGGCGACGAGCATGTGGTGGCCCTGGTCCCGGGTGACCGACGGCTCGACACGGCGAAGCTGGCGTCGGCGGCAGGGCGCACCGAGACGGTGGCGAGGGCGTCACTCGATGATGTTCGGGCGGTGACTGGCTTCGTGGCGGGCGGGACGCCGCCGTTCGGTCACACCTCGGACTTGACGGTGTTCTCCGATCTTGGCCTGAAGCGGCACGAAACCGTCTGGGCGGCCGCAGGGACACCCCACACGGTGTTCGAGCTCAACGTCGAGGATCTCGACCGGCTCGCCGGCCCGATCTGGGCCGACCTCTCAGAGGCCTGAAACAGCGGTCAGGAGTGCCTCATACGTCTCGTCCAGCCCGGCCAGGTCGTCGGTGGGGATCCATTGGATGTAGAACGTGTCGACACCGATGGCTGCCAGATCGGCGAAGTGCGCGGTCAGTCGGTCTCCCCAGCCGAGCGGGACGCCGGCGCCCTGCAGCCGATCTTCGAGGTCGCTCTCTGGGGTTTCGCGTTTGGCTGCCGTTCGGGCGAGACGCTCGTTGTACTCGTTTTCGTCACGCCCGACCAGGGTGCGCCCCATCATCGTCACCGCCACGTCCTTCGGGTCGCGCCCGCTGCCTTCGGCCGCCTGACGCATGACATCGATCTTGGGCCCGACCTCGAATGCCGGTGCGACGATGTGGTTGTATTCGTCGGCGTAGGTGCCGGCCAGCGTCGGCGTCAGCCTGGGGCCGGTACCGCCGACGATCTTGCGCAGCCCTGAGGGAATCGGTGCGACGTCGGCTTCCAGGGTGTAGTGATCCCCTCGGAAAGAGGCTCCGTCGCCTTCGAAGGCTGCATCGAGGTAGGCGAGCGCCTCCGTCAGCCGCTCGAAGCGCTTCGACCAGTCCGGGAACGGGAGGCCGAACGCTTCGTGCTCTGCCTCCATCCACCCGGTGCCGATCCCGAGGTCGAAGCGCCCGCCCGACATCTGATCGATCGTGGCGGCGGTCTTGGCGATCACTGCGGGGTGGCGAAACGTGATCGGGGTGACGAGGACGGCGAGACGGATCGTTTCGGTGTCACGGGCCAAACCCGCAAGCGTCGCCAGCGCGTCGGTCGCATCGGGCTTGGGCTCCCGCCCGGAGTAGTAGTGGTCGCTCCGGGCGAAGCTGACCAATCCGTTCCGTTCGGCCCATCGCGCTGCTGCGAGGATGTCGTCGTAGGTGCCACCCAATTGCGGCTCTGTCATGAGGGAGAAGCGCATCGCCGCACTCTATGCGGGCTCCGAAACTCGTTGTGGGGAAGGGTGCGGGTCGGTCGTGTGGCCGAGAGGGAGTTGGACCCCTCCGTTGCTTCGGCTTTCATGTCGCCGATGCGTTCCTTCGACGGCCTTCGAATCGTGGTGTCCCTGTCGCTCGTGTTTCTGTTCTCGGCCACCGTGGCCTCTGCCCAAGAGGTGGTGCTCGACCCCGGCGGGACGTTCTACGACGACGACGGAAGCGTGCACGAGCCTGCGATCGAGGGCCTGGTCGCCGAGGGCATCACCTCTGGTTGTGGCATCGGCCCGCCAGCGCTCTACTGCCCCCAGGAAGCGATCACTCGAGCGCAGATGGCCGTGTTCCTGACGAGGGGTTTCGATCTCGAACTGATCCGGCCGGAGCCGGACCCCGACGCGGATCCAGAAGCACCGTTGCCGGAGGTGAACACCTTCACCGACGACGACGGCCACTCGTTCGAATCGGAGATCGAGATCGTGGCATCTCACGGGGTCACGCTCGGTTGTGATCAAGGCCGCTTCTGTCCCGATGAACCGGTGACCCGCGCCGAGATGGCCAGCTTTCTGATTCGAGCCATCGGTGGTTTCGACGGCTTCGACCCGCCGGCCGACCGCTTCGACGACGACACGGACTCGCCACACCAGATCGACATAAACCGGCTGGCACTGACCGGGGTCACGAACGGGTGCGGTGTAAGGCTCTACTGCCCTGGTGATCCCGTCACTAGGGAGGAGATGGCCTCTTTCCTCGGCCGTGCCCTCGACATCGGCTCGATTGTTCCACCGATCCGGCCTGCGCAGAAACTCGTTTCGGAGTTCACCACCTACCACGATTGCTGCGAGCGGAGGGTCACGAACATCCACACCATGGCGGACCAGATCGATGGGTCGATGGTGCTTCCCGGCCAGACGTTCTCGGTCAATGCTGCACTGGGACCGCGAACGGAGGCCAAGGGATACGTGCCGGCGCCCATCCTGTTGGACGGCGAGTCGTACTGCTGTGACCACCCCTTGAACATCGGGGGAGGGACCTCGCAGTTCGGCACGACCATCTACAACGCCATCTTCTGGGGCGGCTACGAGGTCCTCGATCACAAGCCGCACAGCCGATACATCGATCGCTATCCGCTGGGCATCGAGGCGACACTCGGGTACCCGTGGCCCGATGTCGTGTTTCGCAACGACACCTACACACCCATCACGATCGACACCAGTTACACGTCGACATCGATCACTGTCCGTTTTCTGGGCGACGATCTCGGCCGCACCGTCGACGCCGTGGTTCGCGGGTCTGCGACGTACAACGGTGGAGGGTACGTCGAAGTCGATCGCATCATCACCGAGCCGAGCGGTACGGTCCGCACCCAGACCTGGACCTGGACCTACATCTCGGGCTAGGCCTGGCTCGCTGGCGCTCGCCTCCGTTGTGAATGATGAGTCATGGGTCGTGCGTGATCGGAACTCAGAACTCAGAACTCAGAACTCAGAACACATCACGCCCGAAGGGCCTCGAGCATGTCGGAGCGACGGTCGGGGTCGGTTCCGAACATCTGGAGATAGAACCTGCCGACCCCGAGGTCTGCGATCTCGGCCATGCGATCACGGGCTTCGAGCCCGACCGGCGTTCCGCGCTCGCGCAGTGAGGTCTCCAGATCTCTCGGCTCCTGGTGGAACCGTTCCGCTACGGCCTCGAGAGCTGTTCGATACTCGCGTTCGTCGGTGCCGGTGACGACGACACCCGCCGTCGAGATCATCAGATCATCGGGGTTCCGACCTGCTGCTCGTGCCGCATCCTTGGCGACCACGATGCGTTCGGCCATCTCGTCGGTGGGCCCGCAGTACAGGTTGAACTCATCGGCGTATCGCCCGGCCAGCTCCGGTGTGCGTCGTGGGCCGGATCCTCCAACCACGATCCGCAGGTTCGCCGGGACCGGTCGGGCATCGAACTCCGAGATCCGGTAGTACGGGCCGTCGTGGGCGCTGCCGTCGAGCCCGGCGCGGGTGTAGGCAAGCGCGTCTTCCAGGAGGTCGAAGCGCTTGTCGGGGAAGGGGATTCCGAAGAACTCGTGCTCTTCGGTGAACCAGCCTGTGCCCAGGCCGAGGGTGAACCGGCCCGCGCTCATCTCGTCGATGGTCACGGCGGTCTTCAATGTCACGGCGGGATGTCTGAAGGTGATCGGGGACACGAGCGTCGAGAGCTCGAGCGAAGACGTCTCCCGAGCGAGGCCGGCGAGCTGAGTCAGCGCATCGTATGCAGGCTCCGAAGGGTCGGTTCGGGATGCCAGATAGTGGTCGGGCAGGGCCAGCGCGACCAAGCCGTTGGTTTCACAGTATCCGGCTGCCTCGATCAGGGTGGAGTAGTCGCCTCTTGCCTGCAGTGCCAGATCGAGCTTCACCAACCCCGTTTCCTCCAGCGCCCGAGATCGGGCCGTTCTGAACCGATCGTCGTCTGGGCTCCGTGCCCTGGGAACACCACGGTCGAGTCGGGGAGTGGCATGATTCGTTGCTCGATCGAATCCATGATCTGTCCGAAACTCGAGTACTCCCAGCGGGTCGCGCCGGGTCCGCCCGGGAACAGCGTGTCGCCCGTGAACGCCACTGTCTCGATGGCGAACGTGACCGAGCCGGGTGTGTGGCCCGGTGTGGACGCGACGTGGAGCAGCAGGTTCCCGACCTCTATCTCCTGGCCGTCGACGAGTTCCTCGTCAGGTCGCCGTCCGGCGATGTCGATGTCTGCGGGATGCATCGCCCACGGGATTCTCAGCGCCGCAGTCACGGGATCGAGCGCGCCGATGTGATCATGATGTCCATGTGTCTCGAGCACCCTGGAGATGTCGATGCCAGTCGCAGCTTCGAGGATGGCTTCGCCCTCGGCAGCGGCGTCGATGATGACTCCCTGACCCGTTTCGAGACACTCGACGACGTACACACAATTGTCGAGCGGGCCGAGGTTGAGCTTCTGGACGCGGGCGTGTTCGCTCTGATGGATCACGCGTAGGTCAGCAGCCGGCGGGCATGATTCTCGAAGTCGAAGGAGGGATCCAACAGCCACTGGAAAGCGTATCCGTTCAGCGCGGCCAGGAGTGCGTCGATCAACTCGGCCGCTTGATCGTCACCGATACCCGGCCGTTCTCTGTGGAGCGCTGCCACGAATCGCGCGTGGCGGTCCTCATGGTGTCCCAGCACCCTGGCCCGGATGGCAGGATCTGTCAGCCCACCGGAGACCGCCACCATCAGATAGACCCTGGCCAGGTTCTGATCGCCCATGACGAACCGGATGTAGGCGTCGACCAGGTCGGTGAGGTGGTCGTTGCCGGTTCCTGCCGGGTCGGGGTCGACGGCCTTGATGGCCTCTCGGACGGCTGTCAGCACGACCTGCTCTTTCGATTCGAACAGGTTGTAGAAGCTGCCGGCGTGGACCTCGGCTGCATCGCAGATGCCCTTGATCGTCACGCCGTCGAGACCTCGCTCCGCAAGCAGGCGCTTGGTGGCGGCGAGGATCCGCTCCTGGGTCTCGATTCCGGCTCGGTTTCGCACGTGGGGGAGGCTAGCCCCGCGCCACTTGCAGCTCCGAAGGCCGGCCGCATGTCGACCACTTTTTGAGCTATCATTCAGAACTAGAGTGAAAACTAAAGAAAAGTCGAGCCTGCGTCGAAGGAAGTAGTCATGAGTCATTTTCGATCGAACCTCCGGGATCTCGAGTTCAATCTGTTCGATGTCCATCGGGTCGATGAGTACATGGACCGTCTCGGCGAGGTAGACCGAGAAACCGCCCTCGACATCATCCGCGAGGTCGAACGGTTCGCCTCGGAAGAATGGGCGGCGTCGTTCGTCGATGGCGATCGGATCGAGACCAAGCTCGTCGACGGCGAGGTCGAACTGCCGGATTCGATGAAGCAGAGTCTCAGCGCGCTCAACGATGCGGGCTGGAATCTCATTGGACTGGACCCCGATCTGGGCGGGATGCCGCTTCCCCCGAGTCTGTTCTGGGCTTGTCAGGAGCTCCTGCTCGGGGCGAATCCGACGGCCATGTTCTACGGCGGTGGTCCGCTATTCGCACGAGTGCTCTTCGAAGAGGGCACCGACAAGCAGAAGCAGATCGCTCAACTGATGATCGAACGCAACTGGGGCGGCACCATGGTGCTGACCGAGCCGGACGCCGGCTCCGACGTGGGCGCCGGAATCACCAAGGCGATCCACGTCGAGGGAGACGTCTATCACATCGAGGGCGTCAAGCGTTTCATCACCGCCGGGGAGCACGACTCCACCGAGAACATCGTCCACTTCGTGCTCGCCAGGGTTCCCGGAGCCGCACCGGGCACCAAGGGGCTGTCGATGTTCATCGTCCCCAAGTACTTGTTCGACGAATCCGGGGAACTCGGCGAGCGGAACGGTGTCGTTGCCACGAATGTCGAGAAAAAGATGGGCCTGAAAGGGTCGACCACTTGCGAGTTGACCTTCGGGCTCGACCGGCCCGCCGTCGGATACCTCGTGGGTGACGTGCACGATGGCATCCGGCAGATGTTCCGGGTCATCGAACACGCCCGCATGACCATCGGGACCAAGTCCGCAGCGACGCTTTCCACCGGATACCTCAATGCCCTCGAGTACGCCAAGGAGCGCAAGCAGGGCGCCGATCTCGCCCGTGCAACCGACAAGACCGCTCCGAAGATCGAAATCATCGAGCATCCGGATGTCCGAAGGATGTTGATGATCCAGAAGGCGCATGCCGAGGGGCTCCGGGCGCTCTGGTCCTATGCCGCCTACTGCCAGGACCGGGCGCGCTTGTCCGACGACGCCGAGGGCTGGCAGAAGCGTTCGGACTTCCTGCTGCCGCTCGTGAAGGGGTACTCGTCCGAGAAGGCGTACGAGCTACTCGCCATGTCACTCCAGGTGCTCGGTGGATCCGGCTACACCCAGGACTATCCGATGGAGCAGTATCTCCGGGACGCCAAGATCGACACCGTCTACGAGGGAACGACCGGGATCCAAGCCATGGACTTGTTCTTCCGGAAGATCGCCAGAGATCAGGGTGTGACCGTTGCGCAGCTCTCCACGGACATCACCGAGTTCGTCAAAGGAGGCCCTGGATGGGACGCGCTCGCTGCTGAACGTGAGGCGCTCGCCCGCATGCTCGACGACGCTCAAGCGCATCTGGGTGTGATGGTCAACCATGCGATGGCAGCGATGGCACACCACCCGAACGAGATCTACAAGACGGGACTCCATGCCACACCGCTGCTCGAATCGCTGTCAGAAGTGATCATCGCTTGGCAGATGCTCCGCCACGCCGAGGTTGCGCTGCCTGGCGCAGGTGACGATCCATTCCTGGAGGGCAAGGTCGCATCGGCACGATTCTTCGTGGCGCACA
>JAHEIN010000025.1 GCA_024639335.1 bacterium
CCGGTGGGAGAAACACCCGGTGACCGAAAGACAGAACGATTCGCCCAATGAGCAGTTGAGTCTGTTCGAACACAAGAGATGACTTTCGGCATGGACGTTCGGCTGTCGGCCGGATAGCGTTGCCATCGATGCTTGCATCGATCCCGTCGCCCCCGTTCAACACGATCCCGATCGGTCCATTCGACCTGCACATCTACGGCCTGCTGATCGGTATCGGCGTGATCCTCGCCGTCAGCATCACCCTGAACCGGTACACCGATGACACCGAGGAGCGTCAGGCGATCGAGGGCATCCTCGTACGAGCGGTGATCATCGGTTTCGTCGGCGCCAGACTGGCCTACGTATCGACTCATCTGGGACGCTTCGAAGGCGAATGGTGGAAGGTGATCGCAATCTGGGAAGGCGGGATTGCACTGTTCGGAGGCCTCACCGCGGGGACGCTCACGGCGATCCTTCTGATCCGTCGACGGAATGGAGACCCTTGGAGGCTGCTCGACGCCGCGGCCGTGGGAATCCCCGTTGCGCAGGCGATCGGCCGCTGGGGCAACTACTTCAACCAGGAGCTGTTCGGGACACCGAGCGTGCTTCCTTGGGCGGTTGAGATTGATCCCAGATTCAGACCTGATGCGTTTCCGGACGCCACCACGTTCCACCCGACCTTCCTCTACGAGTCACTGTGGAACATCGCTCTCGTCGTCCCCTTGCTCCTGTGGATCGAGCGGCGTTTCGGCCTCCCGAAGGGTGGCCTCTTCTTCGTCTACGCCGGGCTCTACGGGGTCGGCAGGTTTGCGCTGGAGCTCATCCGCACAGATACGACCTTCCGCCTGCTCGGACTGAGCCGCAACGGCTGGGTCTCGCTCCTCATCGTCATCGGGGCCGGCCTCGGCCTCGTAGTCAGACGTCGGAGCGTCGGGCGAGTCGACTCGAACGCCTGAATCGCCCAGGTCAACAAATCGCAGCCCTCCAGCTCGGGAGCCCGCCTGCAACGGTCGAGGCCCGGAGCGATGCTCCGGGCCTCTGTGTGGAGGTGCGGGGAGTCGAACCCCGGTCCGCTGAACCCTTCACGCCGGCATCTCCGAGCGCAGCCATCAGCAAGCATTCGGTCATCGGAACTCTGACGGCCAGTTTTCCGACTTCCTATCCGCAATCAGTCTTTGACATCCGGTCACGGACCCCAGATGCCGCAGCCTACGAAGCGACGCCCGCAATCCGGCGAGGTAGGCACCCACCGGGCGGACGAGCTGTTACTGAGGGTTACTCAGGCAGCCAGTGCCATTTGAGGTTTGGCATTTCTTGTTGGTTTCCAGGTTGTTGACGGGGCCCCGGAGTCCCCGGCTCGCTTCCGGCGTTTCAACGTTCAACGTCGAAACCAGTACACCCCCAAGGTGTCCTCTCACTGTAACAACTCTCATCGAGATTTCTTCCCGCCCGGCGTAACACCGACCACTCAGCGTGGACTTGACTACTGAGAGTGACGTCAACTTTGCTAGGAGTGGACACTCATGAAGAAGAACAAGCTGATCGCATTGTTCGCAGGTCTTTCGCTGGCGTTCGTCAGCTCGGTGGCGTTGGCGGCCCCGAGCGCCGACACCCTGCTGGTGGCCGGCTACGACAGCGACCAGATGGCCGTGATCTACGGCGTGTCCGGTATCGACCAGGAAGACGGCGAGCCAAGCCTCGATTGCACCCTGGTCGGCGACTTCGTCTACGAGTTGGGCGACAAGGCTGAAGAGGACGCCACCGAAGTCGCAGTGACTGAGCTCTGGACGAAGGACAAAGAGGCCGCAGACGGCAAAGGCGACCCGGTCGAGTTCTTCGAGGAGAACGCCGTTGAAGTCGACGGCGAGGAGGCCCAAGGCGTCGAGTATGTGGATGCGACCGAAGAGTGTGCGCTCACGTCGGTCACCATCGAGCCGAACGGCGACGGTGAAATCAATCACGGCACCGTGGTGTCAACCTTCGCCAACCTCTTGCAGGGCGGCAACGGATGCCTGATCCGCCACTTCGCCCAGAGCGACTTCGGCAAGGGCGACTACGAGGAAGTGACCGGTGCAGATGCCACCGAAGAGGAAGTCAAAGTAGCGCTCGAAGTGACCCTCGACTCGTTCGAGACCGCCTGCAACAAGAAGGGCAAGAGCGACTCGGTCGACGGTGACGACGACGCCAAGGGCAAGGACAAAGCCCCCGGTCAGAAGAAGGACAAGGCCGACAAGGGCAATGGCAAGGCGAACGCCCCTGGCCTGAACAAGAACAACGACTGAGTCACCGGGGCCTGCGGGTTCCGGAACACGAGAAAGAGGCGGGGTCCCCCTCCCCGCCTCTTTCTGCTTTGATACCGGCCGACTGATGGACATGGTTGGAGTGCTGGGTGAGTCGCGAGTCCCAAACGGATGCCGGTCGGCCAGGGCTGCCGCCGGCGGGTCAAGTGCTCGACCTCGTTCTCGTGACACCGACACGACTGGCGGGAGCCACGGGTTGACGAACGGTCGCCGCCCGGGGACTGCTACGAGAACAGGATGCGCGTTCTTCTGCTACCCAGGAGTGCTGCCGCCGCGGATCGCCTAGTCGACCGTTGTTCTTGTCAGTCGGCGCAGAGACGTTCCGTGTTGGTTCCGGTGGGTCACGCCATCGATCCTCCCAACAAGAACCCCTCGGTGAAAGCGTTGACCGTGCGGCGTGAAGCGTGGAGCGTTCTTCAGCGCTCTCGGAGGGCGCGTTCCATCTCGCGCTTCTGCTGCTTCTCTTTCAAAGCATGGCGCTTGTCGTACGTGGTCTTGCCTCGAGCCAGACCGAGTTCGAGCTTCGCGTAGCCCTTCTTGAAGTAGATGCGTAGCGGCACGAGGGTGTAGCCCTTCTCGGCCATCCGACCCGCGATCTTGTCGATCTCGCGGCGCGTGAGGAGCAGCTTTCGGGTGCGCTCGGGGTCATGGCCACCTTGACGGGAGAAGGCGTGGGGCGCGATGTACAGGCCGATCAGGAATGCTTCACCGTTGGCAACGTGGGCGAAGGAGTCCTTGATCGTCACTTGTCCTGCGCGCAGGCTCTTGACCTCGGACCCCTGAAGGACAAGACCGGCCTCGTAGGTGTCGATGATCTCGTAGTCGTGGCGGGCCTTTCGGTTCGTGGCGACGGTCTTCTCGGTCATCCGTTCAAGTACTTCATGGGATCCACCTTGGCACCGTTCTCCCGAGTCTCGAAATGAAGATGAGGTCCCGTACAGCTTCCAGAGCAGCCGACATAGCCGATGGTGTCGCCGCGATCCACCCGATCGCCAACAGCCACTGCGAGGCTGGACTGGTGGGCATACAACGTTGCCAGCCCGCCACCGTGATCGATGACGACCGCCCGGCCATAGCCGCCATAGGTCTCGGCGAGGATCACTCTGCCCGAACCGGCTGCTGCAATCGGCGAGCCCGAACTCCCGGCGATGTCGATGCCGGTGTGGAGTCTCTTCGTGCCGAAGATCGGATGGATGCGGTAGCCGTATGGAGAGGTGACGCGGCCGCTGATCGGCCATCCGAGCACACCAGGGTTTGTGCCCCCCTGTTCCTGCAGTGCGATGATCTCCGCCTCGAGGCGCTCGGCGTCGGCTTCCAACGAGGCGTGCCGGGACTCGGCGGCTTCGATGTCTCGATTGATCTGGTTGAGCAACCCCCTGACGCTCTCGAGGTTCGCCTCCGCTTCGAGTCTCAGTTCCTCGACGACGGCGACCTCTCCCTCGAGCACCAACCGTTCGCCTTCCAGACCCGCCAGAATCTCTTCGACTTCGGCCTGTCGGTCGAGGGCGAGGTTCTGCTGGCGCTCCTCCTCCAGCTTGAGGAACTCGAACGTGTCCAGGAGGTCCTCGCTCTGGCCCGTCACCTCTTCGACATACACCAGGCCGACCGAGGCCTCTGCGGCCGTGTCGAAGCCGAGAACCATCGTCGTGACCGAAGCGGTGGCGTTCATGTACAGCTCGACGACCTGCACTTCGAGGTCATCGAGTGTGTTCTGGAGTTCGACGGTGGTCTCGATGAGATTCTGCTTGATCACCTCGAGCTGAGCATTGACATCGGCCAGATGGGCTTCTTCCCCCTGGATCTGAGCGGTCAGTGCGTCCACGCGGCCCTGTGCCTCTGTCAACTCAGCCTGCACCGATGCAAGCTCGACCTGGGCAGCCCCGAGCCGTTCACCCACCGCACGGCTCTCGGACCTGGAACTGTCGATCTGAGAAGCGAGGCCCTCCAACTCCTCTCGTACCGCGTCGAGCTCGGCAGATGGGTCATGCGCTCCGGCAGTGCCTGAGACGACACCGGTGAACAGCACCATCGCAGTGAGCAGTGCGGCGATACGCATCAGGCGGCCACCGGCACTCCACTGCCGTCGGCCTCACGCAGGTACCTGCTGAGCCCGATGACGGATCCCACAATGCCGGCGAGTGCGCCGAAGACGATGAACAGCACACCCCACTGGATGAAGAACGAGGTCGGGATGTCCAGCGTGAGCAGCGGGATGGCCTCGCCGACAGACACGAGGTTCTGGGAGGCGATCCAAACCGTGAGCACAGCCAGGCCGGCACCGAGGATTCCTTCGATCATGCCCTCGAGTACGAAGGGAACCCGGATGAACCAGTTGGACGCTCCCACCAGCTTCATGATCGACACCTCATCTCGTCGTGCGTAGATCGCCATCCGAATCGTGTTGGCAATCAGGATCACGGCAGAGATGCCGAGTAGGACCGCGAGCCCGAGACCCAACACGTTCAAGACGGTGCTGAGAGAGGAGAGCTGCTCGATCTGCTCTCCCGCCGAGGTGACGTTGAGGACCGCAGGATTCGACTGGAGCCGGAACACCACGTCACGGTAGAGATCGATGTCGGTCAGTTCGATGCGGATCGAGGTCGGGAGGGCGTTGGGATTGATCTCTTGCACGAGCTCGGGACGGCGTTCTCCGAAGAGCAGTTCGAACTCTTGGAAAGCTGCGAGTTTGTCGACGTAGCGGGTCGTCTCGACTTGCTCCCAGGTTTGGATCTCGTCCATCAGCCCGAGTTGCCCGACGGTCTCGAGACCTCCCTGGTCGGCGTCCTTGAGCCAGGCGATCACGTGGGTCCCGTCCTGCCATGTCAGGGTGTTGCGCTGAACGAGTTCATTGAGCACCAGCGCGCCGAACGCCAAGGACAGCGAGATGAAGACCGCAAGAATCGCTCCTACGACCACCAGCGCATTCCGCCTGAGGTTGACGAGCGCCTCTCGCATCAGGAATGCGATTCGACTCATTCCTGCTCACCGTCCAAATCGATGTCCGGGCTCTCCGAACCGATGGCCTCCTCGGCCTCCTCTGCTGCTTCGGGTGACGGCTCGGGAGGTGCGCCGGTCGGTTGATCGCCCGGGATGGTGGTCGAGCCCGGATCGATGGCGTGTTGCATCGTCGTCTCGTATCGGCCGGTGGCGTCGTCACGAACCACCGAACCGTTCTCGACGGCGACCACTCGACGTTGCATGGCGTCGACGATGGCGTGGTCATGTGTGGCCATGACGATCGTGGTTCCCGTCCGGTTGATTCGGTCGAGGAGTTTCATGATGCCGACGGATGTGGCCGGGTCGAGGTTCCCGGTCGGCTCATCTGCAAGCAGGATCGGCGGACGGTTCACGAAGGCTCGCCCGACCGAGACCCGCTGCTGCTCACCGCCCGAGAGCTGCCGAGGGTATCGGTCGGCTTTGCCGTCGAGCCCGACGAGGTCGAGTACCTGTTCAACTTGGGGCTTGATGACCGACCTGGGCCTTCCCAGCACCTCGAGCGTGAAGGCGATGTTCTCTGCGACCGTCTTGTTCGGCAGGAGCTTGAAGTCCTGGAAGACCGTTCCGATCGAGCGGCGCAGATACGGGACCTTCCAATTGGGGAGCGCTGTGATGTCTTTGCCTGCGACCCAGATCGTTCCGCGCGTGATCGGCTCCTGGCGCAACATGAGGCGGATCAGGGTGGACTTGCCCGATCCAGACGGACCGACCAAGAACACGAACTCGCCACGCTGGATGTCGAGGGTCACGTCGCGAGCGGCGACCGTTCCACCCTCGTACACCTTCGTGACGTCTTGCAGTCGGATCATTGAAAAAGGCCTCGGTTCCCCCGGAGGAGCATTGCGCGCGCTCCCACCACAGAACGCGAAAAGTGAGTGATGATGGTACCACTGGGTGCAGCGATAGCTGTATCACTCAGGCGGCCGGCACGCCACCTTCGTTCCACGCCTCACGGAAGCGTGCAGCGTGGAGCGGCGGGCGTCAGCCCGCCTGCTCGTGTTCGGCTCGCCGCCAGCGGAGGTACGACTCGGTGAGGTCTCCCATGTCTCCGTCGAGAACGGCGCCGATGTTGCCGATCTCGAGGCCGGTGCGGAGGTCCTTGACCATCTGATACGGCTGGAGGACATACGAGCGGATCTGACTTCCCCATGCCGCCCCGGTCGACTCACCCCTGATCTCGGCAAGCTCGGCGGCCTGCTCGTGGCGGGCCCGCTCGGCCAACTTGGCCTTCAGCTGCGCCATCGCTCGCGCCTTGTTCTGGAGCTGGGAGCGCTCGTTTTGACACGATGCCACGATGCCGGTTGGGATGTGTGTGATGCGAACCGCAGAGTCAGTGGTGTTGACATGCTGGCCGCCGGCCCCTTGAGAACGGTACGTGTCGATGCGGAGGTCGTCGTCCTTGATCTCGATCTCCACCTCGTCGCCGATGTCGGGCACGACGTCCACACCGGCGAAGGCCGTGTGACGCCTGGCGTTGGAGTCGAATGGCGAGATCCGGACGAGTCGATGCGTCCCGCGTTCGGCTTCCATGACACCGTGGGCGTGGTCTCCTTCGACCGAGATCGTCGCCGACTTGATGCCGGCCTCCTCCCCCTCCGACCACTCCTCGACGGTGACCTTGAAGCCCTCGTTCGTCAGGTATCGCTCGTACGTCCGGAGCAGCATCTCCGCCCAATCCTGGGCGTCGACCCCGCCTGCGCCGGCGTAGACGGTCACGATCGCCGGATAGTCGTCGTACTCGCCGAAGAACAACGACTCCAGTTCCAGTTTCGACAGCTGGTCGGCGACACCGGCCATCTCTCGATGCGCCTCCGCCTTGGAGTCGTCATCACCGAACTCCAACAGCACCTCGGCGTCGGACACTCCCTGCTCGAGATCCCCCACGAGCTCGAAGAGCCGCTCGTACCGGTTGAGCTTCTCGCTGACTCTGCGACCTTCGTCGGGATCGTCCCACAGGTCGGGTTGGCTTGCCTCGTCCCTCAGCTCGGCGAGCTCGATCTGCTTCTGGTCGAGGTCAAAGGAACCTCCTGGCTTCGAGCAGGCGGTTCCGGAGTTCCTCGATGTCGTAGGTGGTCTGGGTGTCCGTCATGCAAAGAGAACGGTAGTTCGGGGAACCAAGTTCACAGTTCACAGTTCACAGTTCACAGTTCACAGATATCTTGACCGGTCATGCACGGGCGGCAACCGAGAAGAGATTTCAGCGTCGGCGCAGCCGACACGAAGGAACTGTCAACTGTTGACTGTCGACTGTCAGCACCGCCGAGGGACGAGGCGGTCAATTCGCCCCGTGACAGCGCTTGTACTTCTTGCCGGAGCCGCACGGGCACGGCTCGTTGCGACCGATCTTGTCGCCGGTGACGACCGTCTTCGACGCCGACGCTGGCCCCGATGTCGTCACCTGCTTGGGTTGCTCGACCGGTTGCTGGGTGACTTGCACGTGGAAGAGGTATCGCACGGCGTCCCGCTTCACCGACTCGACGAGGTCGGCGAACATGTCGAACGCCTCGCGCTGGTATTCGGTCAACGGGTCACGCTGGCCCATGGCCCTCAGCCCGATTCCCGCCCGCAGGTAGTCCATGTCGGCGAGGTGTTCGCGCCATTTGGTGTCGATGACCTGGAGCATGACCTGTCGCTCGATCTGACGCAGCATGTCTTCGCCGAGCTCCTTTTCCCGCTCGGCGTAGCGATCGCGTGCTTCGGCGATGGCGGCGTCGATCACCTTGTCGGCCGACGTGCGGCCCTCGATGGACTCGCTGTTGAGCTCGGTCGGATACAGCACATTGAGCTCGGTGTGCAGCTCTTCCCAATCCCATTGGTTGGGGGGAACCTCGTCTGAGATGACGGAGCTGACGGTGTCCTCCACCACCTTGTCGATCCACTCGTCGACGAGATCGGTGGTCGATTCGCCGTGGAGAATCCCCGAACGCCACGAGTAGATGACTTCGCGCTGGCGGTTCATCACCTCGTCGTACTTCAAGACGTTCTTCCTGATCTCGAAGTTCTGCGACTCGACCTGGCTCTGCGCTCGTTCGACGGCCCGGTTGATCATCTTGTGCTCGATCGGCACGTCGTCGGGAATCTTCATCGTCTGCATCACACTCGCCACTCGATCCCCGGAGAATCGACGCATCAGATCGTCTTCGAGTGACAGGAAGAACCGTGACTCGCCCGGGTCACCCTGCCGCCCCGACCGCCCTCTCAGCTGGTTGTCGATCCGTCGGGAGTCGTGCCGTTCGGTGCCGATGACATACAGACCGCCGGCTCGCTTGACTTCTTCCTGGCGGTCAGCGAGCTCGGCTTCGTACTTCTCGGTGAGCTCGTCCAACAGGTCCTGGTACTGGTCCGACTCGGTGTCTTCGCCGCGTCGCTTGAGCTCGATCTTTGCTAGAGCCTCCGGGTTGCCTCCGAGTTGGATGTCGACGCCTCGACCGGCCATGTTGGTTGCGACGGTCACGGCTCCCGGCCTGCCGGCCTGGGCCACGATGTCGGCCTCTCGGGCGTGAGCCTTTGCGTTGAGGATCTCGTGATCGATGCCGCGTTTCTTCAGCAAGCCGGAGACGATCTCGGATTGTTCGATCGAGATCGTGCCGAGGAGGACCGGCTGGCCCCGCTCGTAGCGCTGTGCGACGTCGTCGGCAACGGAGTGGTACTTCGCCATCGCCGTCTTGAACACCAGGTCCGGCTCGTCGAGGCGGGTTATCGGCCGGTTCGTCGGGATCACGACGACATCGAGCCCATAGATCTGGGCGAGCTCGGATGCCTCGGTTGCGGCAGTTCCCGTCATACCGGCGAGCTTCTCGTAGAGGCGGAAGTAGTTCTGCAAGGTGATCGTCGCCAGGGTCTGGTTCTCTTGTTTGATCGTGACGCCTTCTCTTGCCTCGATCGCCTGGTGGAGGCCTTCGGAATAGCGCCGGCCTTCGAGGACGCGTCCGGTGAATTCGTCGACGATCTTGATCTCTCCATGGTCGATCAGATACTCGACATCCTTGTGGTAGAGCTCCTTCGCCTTGAGAGAGACCTCCATGTGGTGCACGAGGTCGACGGCGGCGTGGTCATAGAGATTCTCGACGCCGAGGATCTCCTCGACCCGGGCCACACCCTCCTCGTTGACGAGGACCTGGCGCTTCTTCTCGTCCACCTCGTAGTGAACTTCGGGCATCAGGCGCTGGGAGATGGTTGAGAAGGTCCGGTACCACTTGGCGTTGTCGCCCACCGTTCCCGAGATGATCAGCGGCGTCCTCGCCTCGTCGATGAGGATCGAGTCGACTTCGTCGACGATGGCGTAGTGGTGTCCTCGCTGGACCATGTTCTCGGCCTTCATGGCCATGTTGTCCCGGAGGTAGTCGAAACCGAACTCGTTGTTTGTGCCGTGGGTGATGTCGGCGCCATACGCCACCTTGCGCTCCGCCGGGGTCATGCCGTTCTGGATGAGACCGACCTCGAGGCCCAGGAATCGGTGGATACTGCCCATCCATTCGGCGTCGCGTGACGCGAGGTAATCGTTGACGGTGACCACGTGGACCCCTTTGCCTCTCAGGGCATTGAGGTATACCGGGAGGGTCGACACCAGCGTCTTGCCTTCACCGGTCTTCATCTCGGCGACGCTGCCCTGGTGCAGCGCAACGCCGCCCATCACCTGCACGTCGTAGTGTCGTTGCCCGAGTGTCCGTTTGGCGGTCTCTCGCACGGTGGCGAAGGCTTCGATCATCAGGTCGTCGAGCGATTCGCCGTTGGCAAGGCGTTGCCGGTATTCCGGCGTCTTGGACTGGAGCTGACCGTCATCGAGGCGCTCGTATTCGGGTTCGAGCGCGTTGACCTCAGCTGCGAGGGCTTCGAGATCTCGGAGGGCTTTGCCTTCGCCGGCGCGAAGGAATCTGTCGAGAAGAGACATGGGTGATCATGCTACCGATCGACCGTCGATACTCGGTCAGTCGAGGCTGATCAGTCCCTCTCGCACGGCGAACATGACAGCCTCGTTCCGAGAGCCCAGCCCGAGCTTGTCGAGGATGTTCCTGACGTGGTTCTTCACCGTGTTCTCGGAGATGAAGAGCTTCTCCCCGACCTCGCGAGAGGTGGCTCCGGCTGCGATCGACTCAAGCACCTCGATCTCACGACCGGTGAGTACGGGCTTTCGACTCGAAGACAGGTCCCGATGCCGGAGCAGATGGGCCACCGTGTCGAACAAGAGACCGCCCATGTAGGGCGATATGACTGCTCCCCCTTCGAGCACGTCGTTGAGTTTCCTCACGAGCTCGGGCATCGGCGTGTCCTTGATGATGTACCCTCGAGCGCCTGCCTTGATGGCCTTCAGAAGGTCTTCCTCGGACTCCGACGAGGTGAGCAGCACCACCTTGGTCTTTGGTGAGATCTCGATGATCGTGTCGACCACGTCGAGGCCGGAGATACCCGGCATCAGAACGTCGAGAAGCATCAGGTCCGCCTGCATCTCCTCCGCCATGTCGACCGCCTCGAGCGCAGTGGCGGCTTGGCCGACGACGTCGAACCCTTCGCTCTTCAGGGCAGCCGACAAACCGGCCTGGATGAGCGGCGCGTCGTCGACGATGATGATGTTCCTGGTGGCGGTCATAGCCGATTGACTCCGTGACCTTGGTGGTTGACGTATCGCACTGGTCATCGTCGCGATTCCCTGTCGACTTGATGAAAAAGGGGCTACTTCTTTCTGACTAGTCACCCTAGTCACTTATCCCACTCAGCGTGACGCCGTCGGAGTGAAATCTCGCCCGCTGAAACCTCAATGACCACGCACGTCAGACACTGACCGTGGCGGTGATGGCGGCACTCACGTTCCCACCCAGGGTGGCTGCTGCGGCCTCGAGCGTAGAACCGGTGGTGAGCACGTCGTCGACGAGGACGGCGCCGGCGGGCACCCGCCCGGCCAATCCGAACATGGGGACCTCTCTCTGGCTGAGGACTCGACCCGCGTGACGCCTCCCGTACAACGCAGGCGTGAGGACAGTGAGCGCCGGGACACCCGTGAGCCCTGACAGTTGATCGGCGAGCACGGCCGCCGCGTCGACCCCGTAGCGGATGGTTCGCCACCTGGTTCGTGGAATCGGGACCAGTGCCCGAGCATCGTGAGGCAGCAGGTGTGCCATCGCCTCAGCAGCCAGAATCTGTCCGGCGGCGACCACCGCCTCGTACTTGAGCCGGTGGACGAGCGTCCGCGCCGCTCCTTCGTGGATGAACCCGCTCCGGGCGATCCCGAACGACAGCAACCGTTCGGGCCCAGGCCCGAGCCCGATCCTGCAGGCCGAGCACAGTGCTCGCCCACTCCATCGCCGACACGCCACACAGACCATGCGCGCATCGTGACGGTGCGGTGTGACAAGAACTCACCGTGGGCGACGGGTTCTGAGTGTTGTGTTCCGAGTGGTGAGTCGTTGGCTGAGGGTGGCGGTCTAGGAGCGCGAGATCACACTGCACGCCGGGACGTAGACCCCCGACTCACAACCCAGAACGCTCTGCGCTCTGCGCAGAGCTCAGGCAGTGCCTTCTTGCCAGCCTGAGAGGTAGGAGACCTGGTCATCGGTGAGCTTCTCGAGGCCGAACCCGAGCGCCTCCAGTTTTATCCTGGCCACTTCGGCGTCGAGTTCTGCGGGAAGTGTGTAGATCTGTGGTTCGAGTGCACCCTCGTTTTGCACGAGCCACTCGGCTGCCAGCGCCTGGTTCGAAAAGGACAGGTCCATGACGTCTGCCGGATGTCCCTCCGCCGCTCCCAGATTCACGAGCCGACCCTCTGCGGCAATGAGGATGCGTCGCCCGTCGGGCATCACGTACTCGTCGAGGTTCGCACGGATCGGCCTCGATGGCCCTGCCATTTCTTCGAGCGCCGTCAACTCGAGCTCGATGTCGAAGTGACCGGCGTTGGCGAGGATCGCGCCGTTGCGCATCCGCTCGAAGTGGCGACGCCGCAGGACGTGTTTGTTGCCGGTCACGGTGATGAAGATGTGGCCGATCTCGGCGGCGTCGTCGGCTGTCAGGACTCGATGGCCGTCCATCACCGCAGAGATGGCACGCACGGCGTCAACCTCGACGACGATCACATGAGCTCCGAGCCCCCGGGCTCGGTCGGCCACGCCCCGCCCGCAGTCGCCGTAGCCGACCACGACCACGTTCGACCCTGCGATGAGAACGTTCGAGGCCCGGATGATCCCGTCCATGGCAGATTGGCCGGTCCCGTATCTGTTGTCGAAGAGGTGCTTGGTCTGGCTGTCGTTGACGGCCACGACGGGTACTCGCAGGGTGCCGTCTTCTGCCATTGCGCGCAGCCGAATCACACCAGTCGTGGTCTCTTCGGTCGACCCGACCGGGTTCAACTCGGTTCTGGTCGTGTGGAGGATGGTCGCGAGGTCGGCGCCGTCGTCCATGGTGATGTCCGGTTCGAGATCCAGCACGGAATGAATGTGGCCGTAGTACGTGTCGGAGTCCTCGCCACGGACGGCGAAGACCGGGATGCCCTCGGCGACGAGCGCTGCAGCGATGTCGTCCTGTGTGGAGAGCGGATTCGATGCGCAGAGCGCCGGCCGAGCGCCGGCGTCGCGCAGTGCCAGCATGAGATTCGCCGTTTCGGCGGTGACGTGGAGACATGCGGCAACCGTGCGACCTTCGAGCGGCTTCTCCTGACGGAAGCGCTCGCGGAGTGAGGCGAGGACGGGCATCCGGCGGCCTGCCCATTCGAGCCTCCGCGCGCCCTCCTCGGACAGGGTCGGGGTGGCGATGTCGAACTGCATGGGATGTCCTTCGGAAGTCGGGTGCGACCGGGGTCGCGATCGGTCCAGGAGACTACCCAGTCCGGCCCGCTCGGAGATATCCCGTCACTCGGGCGGCAGCATGTTCGGGATTCCGTCCGATACCTCGTAGCGGTGGCCGTTGGGGCAGTCGAGCATCGAGTCGGCCTCGTTCTCGGTCAGCGACTCCTTGCACACGGTGCACCGGAGAATCTCCAACAGCTCACTCGATATCAGACTCATCGGCCCTCCACGATCTCTGTGACCGAACGTACCAGGTGGTCGACAGCGGAGCGGTCACGTGCCTCGACGTTCAGCCTGAGGAAGGGCTCGGTGTTCGAAGGCCTCAGGTTCACCCACCGATCCTCCCACTCCAACGTCAGACCATCGAGTCGATCCACGGTGGCCGAGGGATGCGACGCCTCCACGGCTGCCATCGCCACCGAGGCGTCGTCGACCCTGAGGTTCACTTCGCCCGACGCCGCATATCGCTCGACGGTCTGGCGCAGCTCGGACAGCGGCACCCCCGATTCCGAAAGAACTTGAAGCAACACGAGCATCGCCAACATCCCGGAGTCTGCGCGAAAGTTGTCTGCGAAGTAGTAATGGCCTGAGTGCTCTCCCCCGAACACCGCTCCCGTCTCGGCCATGACTGCCTTGATGAACGAGTGTCCGACCCGGGTCCGAATCGGCGTCCCGCCGTTCTCGGTGATGATCTCGGGCACAGACCTGGAGGTTATGAGATTGTGCACGATCGACGCTCCGGGACGCCGCTCGAGGAACCAGGTGGCCACCAGGGCAGTCGTTGTGGATCCCGACAGAACCTCACCCTTGTCGTCGATGAAGAAGGCTCGATCGGCGTCGCCGTCGAAAGCCACGCCGAGATCGGCCCCGGAGTCACGCACCGTCGCAATGGCGTCGATCAGGTTCTCGGGTTCCAGTGGGTTGGCCGGATGATTCGGGAAGGTGCCGTCGGGCTCGAGATAGAGACCACAGAGTCGCGCCTGCAGACGATCGAACACCCTCTCGACAGCGATCCCAGCCATACCGTTGCCGCCATCCACCACAACGTCGAGCGCGGCGATGTTCGACGGGTCGACGATTCCGAGGAGATGCTCGATGTAGTCGGGAACGGCGTCGACTCGGCGGACCGAGCCTCTTGGGCCGTCGGTCGAGACACCATCGATTGCCAGTTGCTTGATGTCGGCGAGACCGGAGTCGACTCCGATTGGTGCAGCACCGATCCCGCACAGTTTGATCCCGTTGTATCCGGCGGGGTTGTGGCTCGCCGTGATCATCACACCAGGGACGCCATCGCGACCGCTTGCGAAGTACACGAGGTCGGTGGGGACGGCCCCGAGGGCATCGACATCGCACCCGACCGACATGATGCCGGCCGAGAGCGCGTCCGCCAGGCCAGGTGACGACGGCCGGCAGTCGTATCCGACCGAGATGCGGTCTGCGCCGGACCAGGTGGCGAATGCCGCCCCGACGTCACGTGCCAGCGCCTCGTCGAGTTCGCCGGTATCGACCCTGCCGCGGATGTCATAAGCCTTGAAGACGGATTCAATGGAGCCCACGGGCCTCCCGGGTTGGAATGACCGGCATTGTATGTGAACCTGTCTTGCTTCATGGGTAGGCCGTCTTGACGCAGACCGTGTCGGTTGTGATGCCGGCGTATCAATTGGGTGAGGTGATCGAGCAGAACATCTCGGCCGTCTTCGAGGCGCTCTCCGATCTCGAGCCGGAGGTCATCGTCGTCGACGACGGCTCGACGGACGGCACCAGCGAGGCGATCGACCGGGCGCTGGCCACCCACCCGAAGCTGGTCGCAGTCCGGCTGGTCGAGAATCGCGGAAAGGGGAGGGCTCTGCTTTCGGGATTCGAAGCGAGCAGCGGAGGACTGGTCGTCTTCCTCGATGCCGACCTCGACCTGCCTCCGGATCAGATTCCGAGGCTGCTAGCTGCCCTGAACGATGCGGACATCGTGGTCGGCACCAAGCGGGAAAGCATGGCGAGCGGTACGTATCCGGGGCTGAGGCGTGTGCTCAGCAGGATCTTCGCACTCGCCACAGGAGGAGTGTTCCGGCTGCCGGTGAGCGAGACCCAGACCGGTCTGAAGGCGTTCCGACGAGACGCTCTCGAGGCGGTCGCAGGCAGGGTGAGGATCGATCGCTATGCCTTCGACATCGAGCTCCTGGTGCGGGCACACGCTGCCGGTTTCACCATGGTCGAGGCCCCGGTCCGGCTGGGAGGCCGTGCCGCACAGTCGAGCCTTCGGCCATCGATGATGTGGAACCTGGCGAAGGACACGGCCCGGATCGCCTGGTGGTGGGCGACCGAGCCCGGCTTCAGACGCTGATCGGCTCGGGAGTGCCGGCTTCGGCCTCGCCGCGCAGCCTTGCTCGGAGGGACGGCACGAATCGGATCGACAGCAGCCCGGCGAGGGCAACAAGGGTGGCCCCGAAGCCGACGAACTCGATCCAGGAGCGGCCGAACCTGAGCTCTACGTGCTCTTGGGTCGGGACGACGACCATCAGGCTGGGGGCGGCCCGATAGGGGCCTGCTGCCCCCTCGGCGACCCAGTTCGGGAAATACGAGATCTTCACCAGATGCGGGATCCCCACGGCGTCAGTGTCGAAGCTCAGCCAGTCATCGCCGATCTCGATGTTGGACACCGACCCGCTGACGTCGAGCCGCTCGGCCGCACTCACGGACTCGGCATCCGGAACCCGGAGCCAATCCGCGGGGCCGTCCTCCACGAACCAGCGGTCCAGCGTCCCGATCGAGTCGTACCACTCGAGAGCCACGTCGCCGAAGGCCTCCCGTTCACCCCGAGCCGGGTCGTATACCGAGGGCTCGAAGGTTGCGATGTCGACCAGATCGGAATCACCGACTTCGAAGATCGTGAACGGCCCCGAACGGTCGATCTCGGTCAGTCGGACATCTCCGATGGCCTTCTCCTGGGCCTCTTCGGTGAAGCTCACGTAGTAGTCGACCCCGTAGAGCTGGAGGTGGGGAATCCCCCGCTCGAAGTCGAACGTGTTGTACGCCAGGCCAGGAACGGGACGACTGGGCGCCAGGCTCATCTCCGCCTGGTTCAGGAAGTGGAAGGGCACCGTCAACGACGATTCGAAGAACAGGCCTTCCATGGACTGATGGCCCTGGCCGACCCAGAACGGGATGAGCATCAGAGACATGGTGGTGCCGTACCGGTTCAGCTCGCTGTTGAACTCCCACTGATAGCGCCCGTCCGGCAGGCCCTCGACGCTGTTCATGAACGCCTGGTACTCGCCGAAGGTCTCCTTGCCTTCGTAACCCGAGTAGTTCCATCGCGCCCAACCATCGACGAAAGTGACGCCGGCCAACGCACCCAGCGCCAGCACGGCTGCGGTCGTCGAGGAGACCACGGATGCCGTCTTGACCGGTCCGCTCCACGCAAACGTGGCGGCTATCACGGTGACGAACACGACTGCCACCACTATGGCAACCCAGCCGGGCAGCTCGTCGTTGGCGGAGGTCTGGTAGACCGCAAGGGCGCCGACGACTGCGAGGACGATCCGAACGACGCCACGGGGCGAGTGCTCGGGAAGCCGCCGAACCCAACCGGAGACCAGCGACCCGATTGCAAGCGCAGCGAAGTAGACGACACCGAAATACCAATAAGGCAGCATCCGGCCGTTCCAGAACTTCCATCTGCCGTCCTCGAAGATCGACGGCAGGAGGTCGGGCAGCACGTTGGGCAGCGGGTAATACAAGAGAGGCAGCAGTGTGAGCCCTGCCAGCGGCAGGACATTGCCGTTGCGTCGCAGCGCCCAGACCACCCCGACCGTCGCGAACGGAATCAGAATCCACAGCTCGATCGGGAAGATCTCTTCCCACCTCGACAGCGGCGTCCACGCCATGTCGGTGGACAATGGAAGGCGCCACAGCAGTGGAATCGCCCAGAACCCGGCGAGCAGGCCCGCCCACACCCAGGTCGTCACCACCGGCCCTGCCGCTCGTTTGCGTATGAACAGGAGCGCCGAGCAGACGACGAGCATGATGATGGTGAGGATGTGCGACAGCGCTGCCAGTGCGAACACGACGACGGCGCGCGATATCAGATCGCGTTCGCCCTCGACGATTCGCACGAGCAGGCCCAGATAGACGAACCCGAGCGCGAACGACCAGCTGTAGGAGAATTCACCGGCAAGCGTCGACGCAACGTTCCCGCCATAGATCGTGAACGATTCCATGAACACGAACACCGCCGCCGACGAGCCTGCGATCGCCGAAACCATTCGATTGAACCGGAATGCGCGAGTCATGAAGTACACCGCGGGAGGCGTGGCGAGCAGACCCATCACGGTGACCAGCTTGAAGGCCACGCCGTACGGCAGGAACACGTCGAAAAGGACGATCACCAGCGACGGGAGCGGGAAGTAGAAGTAGAAGAGCGGAAACCCGGCAAACCAATCGTTCGACCAACCGCCGATACGCCCGCTGGGAAGCAACACATCTCGGAGATACGCCGGGGCGTAGACGTGGGCGCCCATGTCGCCACCGGACGGGGTCGAGGGATCGAGCAGCAGCCAGGGATTGAGGACGAGCAGGATGACCAGTGATGTCGTCCCGACGATGACCGCCGGGACGAACGAGCGGCTCGCAACGAAGCGTCGCGCGAGGGTCACGGATCAGTCTCGAGGCTTGCGAACCAGATCCAGAACGTCCCTGAGCTCAATCGTCTCCCCGGAACGATCCCACCACTTCTCCTCGCATCGATGGCAGGAGAAGAACACCACTTCCGACTCGTCGGGCAGGGTGTGCTGGATCTCGATCACATCTGTGATTCCACATTGCGGGCAGTTCATGAACCGGACTCCAGGTGCGGGTTGGAGGTGGAGTGTACGACCCCCTGGCGGTTTAGCGGAGTTCTTCGCGAACCTCGGATTCATTCATCGAGTAGTCGACCGATGTACTTCGAGCGTCGACGACCGTCTTCGGTCCAGAAGGCATACCAGTACGGACCGTGCGGACACGACCGGCACTCGGGTTTTCCACAGCGCACGGACCGCTCCCGGAGACGGACGGATGGCTCCATCGCTCCCACCGGGACGCCCACACTCTCGAGCCGGGCACGAGCAAGGATGAACAAGCGCCGCAGACCCGGCTCATCGAGCTCTCTGACCGCGTCGATCAGGTCTCGATCGAGCGAAATGCTCAAGCGACTTCGCTGGATCCGGACGGCGTGAAGAGGCGGGTTACGTTCCGACGATCGGTCAGCGTCCAACCGAGCGGAGGCGTCATTCGATCGGCGTGCTCGGTGCACAGGGAGTATCCGCGTCCGGGTTCGGCGTCTGGCTCGAGCTCGTCGAGCCAGACGGCTTGCTCGTCGTAGTCGAAGGTCATGAGCGCCGCAGCGGGCGTGGAGCAACGTACGCAGGTGAACATGTGGCGGAACGGTAGGAGACGGTGACCGGCCGATCAAGGACCCAACCAGCGAGCGAGCGCGCGCTCACTCGGGACACCCTCTGCCAGCCAGCCCGTGCCATGGTCGTCCGGTACCCAGGCCAACGTCGGAACCCGGTCGACGCCATTGGATTCCAGCGTGCCGCGACTCGATTCGTAGCTGTGTTCGACGAACGAATGCCCGGCCGCGTCGAGAACCGATCTCGCCCGTGCACACAAGCCGCATTCGTTCGAACTGAAGAGGTGGAGCCCCGGTTCGAGACCGACGGGTCGAAACCGCCGCCGCCGCAGTGCCGCGCCGCGCCGTGATATCGCCGCCCAGCCGCCCGCCACGGCGGCAATCCCCAATGCCAGCAGGAGCCTGAGGGTGAGCTCGTCCACGGTCACTCACCGGCGAGGCGGATCGGCATCCCGACCCCCAGCGCGAATCCGGCGTCGCTCGACAGCGACCACGACACGAAGACCTCGCCGTCGGACTGCACCAAATAGCCGGGACCGGGGCCGGACACCTGAACGAGCGCCGTCGTCCCGGCCGGGATCGAGAGGGACTGGCCGTCGACACCCGAGACGAGCGACCTGATCTCGACGGCAGTGTCGAGGCCGGTCGGGTTGGCGAGACGAAGCACCGCACCTGCGCCACCGGGACCGGGGACGATCCAGGTCGATGCCGCCCCCGGGGCGCCGGGCGTTCCCGCACGGATCGTCTCCCCTTCCACGACGACCGACACGACGCTCTCCCCCTCGGTCGCAATACGGACTGCGGCACCGTCGCCGAGCGCCTCGGCATCGAGGACGAACTGCGAATCCGCGGGGATCGTCCCTGTGATCGCTCCCTCGCTGGGCCCGGCCTCGGCGTACACGTCGATCGTGAACCCGGTGTCGACACCGGTCGTGGGCTGGACCGTGATCGTGGGGGTCGTTCCGGTGTCGGGGAGCGGGAGCAACCATTCGTCATGGGGGCGAACTGCCTCGATGACCATCCGCTCGTTGGCCGAGCTCTGGACGGCAGCAGCGTGTACGACGCCTCGTTCGGGAACGATTCGGATCGACAGTCGCCCCCGGAGGGGGAGGATCTGGGCGAGGTCGATGGTGATCGTCGATCTGGCCGCCACCACGACGGACTCGAGCTCAGACGCCGAATCGACACCAGCTTCGCTGATCGTCAGGATCTCCACGACGGCGTCGTTGGCGTACGGATTGGCGAGGACCAGATCGAGACTCTCACCGGAAGCCGTCGATACGCCCGCAATGGCGGTCTCGCCGGCAACCGGTGGGGTACACATCGACGCCGCCAGGATGAGCTCCGACGACGTCACGATCGATGCCGACGCTCCGTCCTCGGGAAGATCTATCACCAGACCGACGGTCGACGCGCCGACGAGCTCACTGATGTCGATGCTCGCCCCTCCCTGCTCCTCGGTCGTCACCTCGCCGTCCGTCAGCTCGACGCCACCCGATTCGACGACGAAACGGGCAGCACCTGCGAGCCGGGTTCCCACGAGCGCCTCGCTTCGCGCATCACGCCCGGTCACGACCGGGCACGCCGCCGAGCTGGACGGCGCGCGATCGGGCCCTACGCCGAGATCCGGGGCGCGGCGGTCCGGAACCTGGGTCCAGACGGCGACCGAGAGCAGGGCGATCAGCACGGCCACGACGCGTGTGACCGCAGTCATCGACCTGGCCGATCTCGGAGAACGACGGCGGCCGCAGCGGCCACGAGCGATGTCACGAGCACGACGATCGAGAGCGAGCGGCGAAGGGGCACCGGCTCATAAGTGATGACTCCGTCGTTCGCCGAAACCCGATTCGCCCAGTCGTCCTGGCTCCAGTCCGGCCCGAACCTGACGGAGGCATTGTCGGCGATTCGCACCGTCCCGGCTCCACTCGGCCCGGACCCGCCGATGTGCCCGGCGTCCCAATCTCCAGAAGGGCCGCTGACCCTCGGGAGAAACGATTCGTTCTTGAAGACTCTCACCCCGGGCGAGAGCGGCACTTCGGTCAGGTCGAGCTGAGCTGCGAGGCGATCCGCGAACTCGACATCGTCGACGACGATCACCCACTGGATCGCAAACGGAGCCAGCAGCCGGCCGGGCTCGAGGGCGTCAGCTCGGTCGATCACGTCGAGGACATCGGCCAGAGCCTGATCTCCGAGCCGAGGCGGCGCGAGGCGCGCCTGCGCCGACGTCACGAAATCACCGGTGACCAATCGGTACCCGTATCCGTTGCCCGCTCGAGAGTCGCCGGGGAGCGAGTCTGGCAGCCCGACGAGCAGCGAGCGCACGGACTCGGGGTCACCCGAAAGTCCGCTCACGAAGGCGAGCCGATCGGTCCACTCGTCCTCGGCCAGACCGAGGCGGCCCGACCCGATGCTGGTGAGAGAAGCCCCGACGACGAAGAGGGCCGCGCCCACTGCCATCCACTGGAGCGCCGATCCGACGATCGAACGATCGAGGTCGATGGCGAGCGCGCCGGAGACGATCAGGCCGGAGCCGAGCGCTCCGAGTACAGCCGCGCCGACCGAGATGTCACCTCCTACCCCGAAGAGACCGGTCCCGACCGCCAGCGTGACCAGCGATGCGCCGATGGCCATCGTCCTGACCGACACGACATTGCCTCCGATGGCAATCAGCACCACCGCGACGGCGAGCGCTACGCCACTCCACGGCCCAATCACGAGATCGACGGTCGGCCCCGAATCCGAGAAGGCCGAGGTGCCGACACCGGCGAGATAGGGAGCCAGCGCGAGAATGCCGAGGTCGACTGCGAGGATCATGGTGAGCAGGCTGGAGATGCCGACCCGCGCGACGAACATGCTCAAGATCACGACGCCTGCAGCTCCGAACAGCAACGCCACCGGCGCGAACGACGACAAGATGGCCGAAACGACGAAGATCGAGCCGACTCGCCCGATCCGGCCACGCCAGCCCCTGGGCCAGGCCGCTATCGAGAGGTCCACGAACCACGGAACGGCGCCGATCGCCATCAGACCCGCCCAGTCCCCGGCTGCCGCAATCGCCATCGCAAACGGCCCCGCGAGCATCACGGGCGCGCCGAGGTAGCGAGAAGGGCCGTCGATTCCGAGCCGGGCGAGCAGGCGACCGAGGCCGAGTGTGCCGAGACCGAGCGACACGGCGGTGATCAGCGCGGTCACGCCCTGCCACCCGACGAAGAGCCCCTGTACGGCGGTAGTGGCGGCCACGGATGGATGAACCGGTTCCAGGCTGCCGAGGCCGGCGGGGTTCCAGCTGCCTGCATAGCTCGAGAGCACCGCTGCCCAATCGCCCTCCAACGGGAGGCTGAATCGGGTGGCGGGCAGCGGGCCGAACAACAGACCGCGAGCGGCCAGCGCGAGCAACGCCAGCGTGATTGCGACAACCACTGGGACGGCACGCGATGACTCGGACTCGAGCTCGGATTCGGAGATGACGCCCGGCTCTGCGTCGATGACCCACCCAAGGCGCTCGCCGATGTCCGCCCCGAGATCTCTCAGCAGCACCGATCCCGGCAGCTGATAGCGGAACAGCTCCTCGTCTCCGACATGTCTGATCGAGCGCACGCGTGCCCGGGCGCCGAGACTCGTAGGCAGCTTCCACACGTTCCACATCACGGCGCGCGCGTGATCGGCGATCCTGCCGGGCTGACGGAGGAACACGCGGGTGAAACCGTCCACCAATCCAACGATCAGCGACAGCGGGATCATCCAAGTCAACGTGACGAGGCTGTACACCTTGAGCATCGCGCGGTATCGCCCCGCTCGCTCGCGCCAGGTGGAGACGTCATGGCCGCAGGCTCCTGCGTGCCGGACCTCCGAAGATGGGACGATCATCACACGGCTCCCGGCGAGGCGGGCTCGCTGGGCGAGATCCTGCCCGGCGGCGCCTGGGGGGAGAGCCGGGTCGAGTCCACCGAGGCCCCTCAAGAGGTCTCGACGAACGAGGGTCGATACACCCGAGATCGACGCAACGTCCCGGACGACGTCGTATTGCTCGAGATCCACTTCGTCCGGGTCCAGGCCGGAGTATGGCTCTCCGAAGACGTCGGTGGCCGAGCCGACCGACTCGAGATGGACTCCTGCGGCGTCGACGATCTTCGAGCCCACCAGCGAAGCGTGATTGCGGTCCATCTCGGCGACGAGGGCGCCGAGGGCGTCGGGTCTCGGAACCGCGTCGGAATGGACGATCCAGACCGCATCGATCGCCGAGTCCAACGATTTCAACATCTCATCGATGGAGTCGAACGTCGCGAGCTCGACAGCGCCGACGGGCCCGATCACCGCCACGCTGTCGACCCCATACACTGACCCGCGGACGGCTTCGACCGTGCCCGCGATATCGCCGCCCTCGACCTGGAGGACGGCGCATGCGATACGGGTGGCGTCCTCGGGAGGACCGGTGGATTCAGAGACGGACGTCATCGAAGCCACCATTGTTACGGGACGAGACGCAGAGAGGCAATCTGGATGAGGATCGTGATCCTGGCGGGTGGAGTCGGCGGGGGGCGCATGGCACGTGGTTTCTCGGCGCTCGACACACCCGACATGACAGTGGTGGTCAATGTCGGCGACGACGACCGGATCTACGGCGTCGAGCTCAGCCCCGACATCGACACGATCGTGTACATGCTGGCCGGGCTCGAAGGCGAGCACGGGTGGGGCAGGAGCCACGACACCTGGCAGGTCATGCGCGAACTCGAGCGATTCGACATCGAGACGTCCTTCCGGCTCGGAGACCGGGACCTCGCCATGAACCTCTTCCGGACCCATCTTCTCGCGCAGGGAGCCCCGTTGAGTGCGATCACAGCTGCCCAGTGCGCTGCCTTCGACATCCCCGGTCTGGTGATCCCCGCCACTGACGACCGGGTGCAGACGAGGGTTCAGATCGCCGACACGGGTACCTGGCTCGACTTCCAGACCTACTTCGTGTCTCGAGGACACAGGGACCGCATCGCGGCGGTCACCTATGAGGGCATCACGACTGCGACACCGGCTCCCGGCGTTCTCGAAGCGATCGACGATGCCGACGCCGTTGTGATCGCCCCCTCGAACCCACACCTCTCGATTCTCCCGATAGTGACAATCCCGGGTGTCACCGAAGCGCTCTCGGCCAAGTCGATCATGGCGGTCAGCCCCTTCGTCGGAGGGGCAACCATCAAAGGCCCGGCAGCCGAGGTGATGCGAGCGATGGGGCACACCCCCGATCCGGCCGGGCTCGCAGCCGTCTACGGTGATCTCCTGACCCATATCGTGGTGGACCCGAGAGATGAGGTCACGCTGACCGGCATCGACGTCCACGCAACCGACATCATGATCGGCAGCTGGGAAGCTGCTGCTCGACTGGCCAAGGAGATGGTCGAGTGGCTGAGCTGACCGTCTTCGCGATCGAGGGGATCGGCGAAATCGAGCCCGGCATGGATGTCGCCGCTGCGATCGGCGACGCCATCGCAGCCGGCACGAGGCGACTCGTCGATGGGGACGTGCTGGCGGTCACGCACAAGATCGTGTCCAAGGCCGAGGGCAGGGTCGTCGACCTCGCCGACGACGGGCCCGACAGTCACCGGTACCTCGTCGAGCAGGAAGCAGCCTCGGTCATCCGGCGTCGCGACCAGCTGGTGATCGCCGAGACCAGACACGGTTTCGTCTGTGCCAACGCCGGGGTCGACCGCTCAAACGCGGGAGTCGCACGAGCGGTCCTGCTGCCCATCGACCCCGACAGGTCGGCCAACCGGATCCGGCTTCGCCTCGCCGAGCGGTTCCGCGTGACGCTGGCCGTGATCGTGACCGACACGTTCGGGCGCGCCTGGCGCAGAGGGCTCACCGACGTTGCGATCGGCGTCGCCGGAATGGCGCCAATCGACGACCTCCGCGGGCAGACCGACGACTTCGGCAAGGAGCTCGAAGTGACGGAAGTGGCAACCGCGGACGAGATCGCCGCAGCCGCCGATCTCGTCATCGGGAAGAGCAGCCGCAACCCGGCCGCCGTCGTGCGCGGCGTCTCGTGGACGCCGGCATCAACGGGGGTCTCCCCACTGATCAGACCAGCAGGTGAAGATCTCTTTCGATGACTCGGCCTTGCAGCCTCCCGGTATGCGCTGTGAGCTGTGGACGATCTGCTGTGGGCCTCGCTTCGCATCGGCGCTCAGGGCCTGCGGCGCTCAGGGCCTGCGGCCGCTACAACGCCGTCTTCCCGTCGTGCGGACGGCGGCCCGCAGTGCGCCATGCGCTACACGGGGTCTGAGCCATCCGCTCGATGGAGGACGAGTGGACCCGATCGATCGCCATCGTGCTCCGAGCCGCCACGACGAGCTCACCTAGTGCAAGAACAAACCGGCGCCTGACTTCGCTCGTACTCCCGCGATCACTGGGCGCATCCTCGCGAGGCGCCCAGCGCAAGGCTCAAAGCGGGTGGCGGGATGGCGCCAGCCCGACTTCAGGCGTTCGGGCGGCCGAGACACCGATATCGCAGCCCGGCCTCGCTCACCAGCTCGGGGTCCAACAGGTTCCGAGCGTCGAACACGGTCTCACCGGCCAT
>JAHEIN010000143.1:0-2512 GCA_024639335.1 bacterium
TATCGCAGCCTGCCACGTCCTTCATCGGCTCCGAACGCCAAGGCATCCACCATTAGCTCTTAGTAGCTTGATTGATATTGAATACTTTGACTTTAACTCGTACTCGCTATGCAGTTCTCAAAGAGCGGGCAACTGGCGGAGCCAGTTGCTTCGGGAGTTTCCTTGCGGGAACTCCAGTCGAGGGCGGGAGTTCCCGGAGGGAACTCCACCCCGAATGTGAAGCATTCGGGCGCCTTCACGACTGAACAGCGTGTCCGACCCGATCCAGAGATCCGGTCCGCCGGTTCGCTCTCACCCAAGGGTGCAGCCTTCCGGCCGGCCGGCGCGCTGCGCCGGACCGAATAACCAATAGATTGACTAGGAACATCGAGATCATCGTGAATGATCTCTCCGTCGCTCCTTAGAAAGGAGGTGATCCAGCCGCACGTTCCCGTACGGCTACCTTGTTACGACTTCATCCCAGTCACCGATCCCACCTTAGGCAGCTCCCCCCACAAGGGTTGGGCCACTGACTTCGGGCGTTACCGACTTCCGTGATGTGACGGGCGGTGTGTACAAGCCCCGAGAACGTATTCACCGCGGCTTTGCTGATCCACGATTACTAGCGACTCCGGCTTCATGGAGTCGAGTTGCAGACTCCAATCCGAACTAGGGATGGCTTTAAGGGATTCGCTCACTCTTGCGAGATCGCAGCCCGTTGTACCACCCATTGTAGCATGCGTGCAGCCCTGGACATAAGGGGCATGATGACTTGACGTCATCCCCGCCTTCCTCCGAGTTATCCCCGGCGGTCTCCTATGAGTCCCCACCATTACGTGCTGGCAACATAGGACAGGGGTTGCGCTCGTTGCGGGACTTAACCCAACATCTCACGACACGAGCTGACGACAGCCATGCACCACCTGTCATGGGCGCATAAGCACCCCGTATTTCTACAGGTAGACCCATGATGTCAAGTCCAGGTAAGGTTCTTCGGGTTGCATCGAATTAAGCCGCATGCTCCGCCGCTTGTGCGGGGCCCCGTCAATTCCTTTGAGTTTTAGCCTTGCGGCCGTACTCCCCAGGCGGAACACTTAATGCGTTAGCTTCGGCACGGCAGACATGGATAAATCCGCCACACCTAGTGTTCAACGTTTACGGCGTGGACTACCAGGGTATCTAATCCTGTTTGCTCCCCACGCTTTCGCTCCTCAGCGTCTGTACCGGCCCAGTGAGCCGCCTTCGCTACTGGTGTTCCTCTCGATATCTGCGCATTTCACCGCTACACCGAGAATTCCACTCACCTCTACCGGACCCTAGCCACAACAGTTTCGACCGGCGTCCCGGGGTTGAGCCCCGGGTTTTCACGGTTGACTTGTTGAGCCGCCTACGAGCCCTTTACGCCCAATAAATCCGGACAACGTTTGGCCCCTACGTATTACCGCGGCTGCTGGCACGTAGTTGGCCGGGCCTTCTTCTGGAGGTACCGTCATTTTCGTCCCTCCTGAAAGCGGTTTACAACCCGAAGGCCTTCATCCCGCACGCGGCGTCGCTGCATCAGGCTTTCGCCCATTGTGCAATATTCCCTGCTGCTGCCTCCCGTAGGAGTCTGGGCCGTGTCTCAGTCCCAGTGTGGCTGATCGTCCTCTCAGACCAGCTACCCGTCTCTGCCTTGGTGAGCCATTACCTCACCAACAAGCTGATAGGCCGCGAGGCCATCCCGAAGCGGCGGACCATTTCCTCAACGGACCATGTGGTCCAAAGAGGGTATCCGGTATTAATCCGAGTTTCCTCGGGCTATCCCGGTCTTCGGGGCAGGTTCCTCACGTGTTACGCACCCGTTCGCCGGTTTCCCCAGCCGAATCTTACGAATCAACTGGTTCTCCCTCGACTTGCATGCATTAAGCGCACCGCCAACGTTCGTCCTGAGCCAGGATCAAACTCTCCATCGAAATGATGGGAGAAAGATTGCCTGATCTCTATGAGATCTGGAGATCGATCTCTCAAAGGGTGGCCACATCGGGGACGGGGGTCCCTTGATGACGTGGCCGATATTTGTACGCGCTCATCCCAAACTGCACCGCGGACGGTGCCGACTGGTCGAGCGCCTATTGGCTTTTGACACGCTGTTCAGTTGTCAAGGAGCCCGGATCCCTCCGCGAGCGCACGCGTGCGCCCGAGTGGGGGCCTCACAGTATAGCACCACCAAGAGTTGGCGGCGCTGACTGCCGACCGGACTGGCCGGCGGATCCGTATTCAAGCACGCTCAGGATATACCGCAAATCACATCGATGGGGTTCTGCTTGATGTGGGCAGATTCCCTCAGGATGTGGCGAACCGTCCTAGCGCTGTGCGTCGACGCGTTTCTTCAGCCAGATGAAGAGCAGGATCAGCGCTACGACGACCAGGATGCCGCCGATCGACATCGCAGCGATGATATCGAGGAAGAGGCTCAGCCCCCAGATGATCGGGAACGCGAGGATGATGATGGAGACGACAACCATCCAGGTCGGGAATTCGTTCTTGTTCGAGG
>JAHEIN010000143.1:2522-7014 GCA_024639335.1 bacterium
CTCCGCGAGCACACGCGTGCGCCCGAGTGGGGGGCCTCACAGTATAGCACCACCAAGAGCTGGCGGCGCTGTCTGCCGACCGGACTGGCCGGCTAATCAAGTATTCAAGCAGGTTCAGGCTATACCGCAAATCACATCAGTGGGATTCGACGGGATACGAATCGATGCCCGCGAGCCCGGGTCTGCCGTCCCTAGCGCTCGGCGTCGACGCGCCCCTTCAGCCAGATGAAGAGCAAGACGAGCGCAACCACGACCAGGATGCCGCCGATCGACATGGCAGCGACGATGTCGAGGAAGAGGCTCAGCGCCCAAATGACAGGGAACGCGAGGATGATGATGGAGACCACAACCATCCAGGTCGGAAACTCGTTCTTGTTCGATGCCATGGGGTCCTTTCGTTGCGGTGCGAGACACTAGCGGCACCGGGTTCATCTCGGCTCAGGCCATCTCGATGCGCACGAAGCGCCGTTTTCCCACCTGGATCACCGAGTCCTTGATGAACGACACGTCGACGAACTCGGAGTTGATCCGCTCCCCCGAGATCCTCACCGCACCCTGCTTGATCATCCGTCGTCCTTCAGATCGTGACGCCACGAGTTTCGCATCGGCGAGAAGGGCCGGGAGGGATATCTCACCGTCCGCGGTCACCGTATGCGTCGGCACATCTTCGGGGACTTCATGAGCGCGAAACAGCCGATCGAAGGCAGCCTCGGCACGCTCTGCAGCGTGGGTGTCGTGGTGCATTGCCACGATCCGCCGCGCGAGGTCACGCTTTGCTTCCCCTGGATGCATCGACCCATCGGCAAGCCCCTGTTCGAGCGTCTCGACTTCGGGACGCGTCGCCATGGCGGCGAGCCGGTACCAGTCCGGCATCACGTCATCGGGTATCGACATCACCTTGCCGAACATGTCCTCCGGCTCGTCGCGAACAGAGATGTAGTTGCCAAGCGACTGCGACATCTTCTTCACTCCGTCGGTGCCGACGAGGAGGGGAACGGTTGCAACCGCCTGACCGGGCTGGCCGCGTCGTTCCTGCAGGTCCCGGCCGACGAGGAGATTCCACAACTGATCGGTGCCGCCGATCTCGATATCCGATCGGACGGCAACCGAATCCATGCCCTGAAGGAGCGGGTACATGAACTCGATCATCGAGATCGGTTCATGGGCGACCCATCGTTTGTTGAAGTCGTCGCGATCCATGATCCGAGCGACCGTGAATTCCGACGTCAGCTCGAGGACGTCATGCATGTCCATCGCGCCCAGCCATTCTGAGTTGTATCTGACTTCGAGATGGTCGGACAAGAGCTGCGTCTTGATGACCGGGAGCAGCTGCTCGGCGTACGTTCGCACGTCGGCAGCACTGAGCCGCTTCCTCGTTTCGCTCTTGTCAGACGGGTCCCCTACCTGGGCCGTGAAATCCCCAACGATGAGCACGGCGGTATGCCCCATCTCCTGAAAGCGGCGGAGCAGATCGAAGACAACCGCCCATCCAAGGGTGACATCCGGAGCGGTGGGGTCCACACCGAGTTTGACCCTGAGGGGTCGGTCCTCATCGAGAAGGGCGAGCAGCGCCCCTTCGGGAAGGCTGATGTCGACCGAGTGCGTGATGTGCTCGAGCTGTTCGTGCGCAGGTTTCATGTGGCAGCAAGGCTAGACCCGTCGATGCCCCGGGCAGTGAATCGCCAGGGGCGGTCCACCGCTCGTGTGATCCCGATTCGCGGCCCGGACTCGATTTCGAAGGGATCGCCGGTCGTCGTCGGGGAAAGGCGAACGGGACCGTGATCCAGGGATGTGCCGTTGTGAGCCCCCGTGATCCCGAGGGCCGCGCACAGTTTGCCGGGCCCGTCCGCGAGCTGATCCGCACGGCCGCGCCGTTCCCGCATCCGTTCGTGCCCGGTCAGCGGCACACCACCCCGGATGAGCACGGCTGAGGCCCGACCAGGAGGACCAACAACCACGTTGGCGCACCAGTGGACTCCGTACGAGCGATACACATAGAGCGTTCCCGGCTTCTCGTACATCGCGGCATTGCGCTCGGTGGGACCACGGTAGGCGTGGCTTGCCGGATCGTCGGCTCCCCCGTACGCCTCGGTCTCGACGATCACGACCTCCGTGACCACTCCGTCAAAGGCCGTCGAGAGCCGCCGACCGAGAAGCTGTTGAGCGATCTCCTGCACGTCGCTCGAAAGACCGCCATCCCACGGATCGGCGCCATCGAGGCGAGCGCTCATACTTCTCCGCGCAGCGTTGCCCCGGTTGCTTGTTCCACGGCTTCGACGATCGACCGACGAATCGGCGCGACGTCCTCGTCGCTCAATGTACGGTCTGGGGCACGCACGGCCATGCTGATGGCGATGCTCTTGCGACCGGCCGGAATTGGATCACCTTCGTACACGTCGAAGATCCTGCGCTTCTCGACCAGGCCTTGTCCGGCGCCGTCGATCGCCGCGAGGATTGATCCGGCGGGAACCCCTGCATCAACCTCGAAGGCGAGGTCGAACATCTGTGGTGGATAGCTCGACGGCTCCTCAAAGACCCACGGTCCTCGATCAGCCACAAGAGGATCGAGGTCGACTTCACCGGCGATCACCCTCCCGTCCATTCCCAGCGCAACGACGACCGCAGGATGGATCTCCCCGACCGTACCGAGAACAACCCCGTCCGCCACGATTTCCGCGGCTCGCCCGGGGTGGAAGGGCGCTTTCGATGTCGCCCGCACCTCGGCATTCTCGATCTCCGTCGCTCGCGCGATGACCTCCCAAAGGCCCGTGGCGTCGTACACGTCGTAGCCGCGGGTTGGGCCATCCCACCTATGGGTTGCCCTGCCCGCTGCCACAAACCCGAGGCGATCCGGCTGGTCCGGGAGCACGCCGTCACCAGGGAGAAAGACTTTCCCGATCTCGAAGAGGCGAACGTCGTCGATCCGCTTGGCGAGGTTGCCGGCCGCGCCTTTGAGGAGTCCGGCCAGAAGCGTCGTACGCATAACTCCTTCCTCCTCGCGAAGGGGGTTCACCACGGCGATGCCGGTACGCGCCGGATCGTCCGCAGGGAGATCCAACACGTCGAGATCGGCCGCCCCGATGAACGAGAAGCTGATGATCTCGTGGTAGCCCGCGCCGGTGAGGAGCGACCGCATCGAGCGCAGGTGTCGTTCCCGATCGGGGAGACCGATTCCATCACCGAACCGCAGCCTGGCTGGGATGTTGTCATATCCGTAGAGCCTGGCGATCTCCTCAATGAGATCAACCGGCCGAACGACGTCGGGCCGCCGCGTCGGCACATCAACACGAAGTGGATCATCGCCCGTGACGCCGAATCCCAGCCGTTCGAGGAGCGATCCGGCCGCTTCGGACGTGAGACGAATGCCGAGCACGCGTTCGATCTCGTTCATCGAGAGGTCGATCACCCGTGGTGGCGGTGGCGCCGGATACTCGTCAACCAGACCGGCGACGGTTCCGCCCGCCGTCTCGACGAGCAGTTGCGCCACTCGATCGGCTGCAAACCTGCAGAACTCGGGATCCATACCACGTTCGAACCGGGCTGATGCCTCCGAACGAAGCCCAAGGCGCCTCGAGGTCAACAACACGCTCGGCGGATCCCAATACGCAGCTTCAACGAGCACGTTGGTTGTCTCGCCGACCACTTCGGTGTCGGCTCCGCCCATCACTCCTGCGATCGCTACCGGTCGCATCGCGTCGGCCACGACGATGTCGGTGCCAAGGAGACTCCGTTCAATGTCGTCGAGGGTTGTGACCAACTCACCCTCGGCGGCGCGGCGCACCACAACCGTTTCGCCGAGGCGGTCGGCGTCGAATGCGTGGGTTGGGTGTCCGAACTCGATCATGGCGTAGTTGCTGGCGTCTACCACGTTGTTGATCGGTCGAACGCCCCCAGCCGCGAGGCGCGCCCGGATCCGGTGAGGGGATGGGCCGACGGCTATTCCCCGAACCTCCCGCCCCACGAATCTCGGGCACGCCGCGTCGTCCAGGATGGCAACCGAGGTTGCGGCCTCGCCGATCGGGTAGTCGATGTGGGGTTCGACGACCGGGGTCTCATAGAACGCGGCAAGCTCGCGTGCCAACCCGTACACCGACATGCAATCCGGTCGATTTGGCGTGATTGTCACGTCGAACACGACGTCGTCCTCGGGCAGGAGCAGGCGGAAGTCATCCCCCAGTCGCTCCGCGGCATCGGGGTAGTCGGTGTCGAGCACCATGATGCCATCCGCGTCCTCGCCGACCTCGAGCTCGGATTCAGAGCAGATCATGCCGTTGGAGACAACACCGCGAATCTTTCGTTGGGTGATCTTGAAATCTCCCTGCAGGACGGCACCGGGCTTCGCCACCGGTACGATGGCGCCGGTCTCGAAGTTCCACGCTCCACAGATGATGTCGAGGACTTCGTCACCGACGTCAACCTTGGTGACACGAACCTTGTCGGCATTTGGGTGTGCTCCGACGTCGAGCACCTGCCCGATGACAACATCGCTGAA
>JAHEIN010000144.1:0-4469 GCA_024639335.1 bacterium
TCGCCGCCATCCACAACGGCGACCCCACACCAGATCTGATCGCCATCCGGTATCTCGAGGCACTCCAGGGCATAGCCGACGGCAACGCCACGAAGGTGTTCCTGCCGCTCGATACGAGCGGGGTGCTCGGCAGCGTCGCCGCCATCGGAGAGCTCTTCAACGAGTCCAACGGAGGCGCACCGGCGCCGCAGTAGAGACATACCGTTGAGCTGCGAAGGGGCGGGCTCGTTCCCGCCCCTTCATCGTGCTCGAGGCCACGACATGACTCAGCAAGTAGATGGCGACGAGCGCATTCATGTAGTCCACGGTTAGCCATCCATCGACTCCGAGCGTCCGTCGATGATCTCTGGGAAGAAGTCGATCTCCAGGCCGAGCTCCGCCGGGAGCCCTCTCAGCCGAGGAGCGCGGGGAAGAAGGCAGCGTACAACAGGATGAACAGCACGGCCGATCGCCAGTCGTGCTTCCGCCGCCAAGCGAGAACGACAGCGACCACACCCAGCACCAGTGCCGCCAAGACGCTACCGCGAACAGCGAGCTCGGCGGTCAAGTCGTTCGGGGCGAGTATCGGTCCCGAGCCGATCGACACCGACGCGTCGAGAAGTGACGCGCCCAGCAGCCCGCCGATGGCCATCTCGCGCTCGCCCTTCCGGAGGGCAGTGGCGTCCACCACCAGCTCGGGAAGCGACGTACCGATCGACGCCAGGAAGAAGCTCACCACGTACTCGGGAAGCTCCATGCTCTCCGCGATACCGACGAATCCCTGTACCGCGGCGAACGCCCCGCCACCGACCACTGCCAGCGCCCCGGCCGCCTCCAGCCAGGTCATCGTTCTCCGCGGCGGCTGTTCTTCGATGGGGAGCTCCAGCTGCTCGGGAGGAGCGAACTTGAAGATCACGTAGGAAGCCAGCGCCCAGAACCCGACCAGAAGGAGACCGTCGATTCTCGTCAGGTCACCGTCCAGCATCAGGCCTGCACCGAGCAGCAGCGCGATGACGGTTGCGCCGCCGGTGCTGACGGCGTCACGCCTGTCGATCGCGAAGGCCCCACCAATGAGTGGGAGTAGAGCGAGGACCAGCGTCGACTGGGTCACGGCCGAACCGATTGAGTCCCCAACGTTGATGTCCCCGTGACCCGACAGCGATGCCGCCACCGAGTTGGCGATCTCGGGGAGATCGGTGCCGAAGGCCAGCAGGACGAGCCCGATCACGAAGGGCGAGACGGAGGTCCCGGCCACGATCGCCCGCGCGCGATCGACAACGACCCGGCTGGCGAGGATCGCTGCGGTCAATCCACCGACGATGAGAAGGATGGAAGTGGTCATGTGACGATCTTCACCATCACAAAAGCGACCGAGTCCCGCCAGAGTCGAGGGTCACCGGCTGCGTCACTCCTCGCGGAAGATATCGGGACGGAGTAATCCAGTCCCTCCTCCATCGTCGACAGCAGCAGGTCCGTCCCGGCTGAGGTCGATCTGCGGGATGATCAGGCCGGCCGCCGGTCGATGCGGGTCGGGCGCCTGGCCGTCAACACCAAGATCAGGCCGATGGCGACGAGCACGAGCGGCCCTGCGTACCGCAGGTCACCGATCGAGAACTCCCACACATCGAGCGCTTCGAACGTGAACACGATTCCGAAGCCGGTCAGCACCAACCCCCATACGAAGGTCGGAACATGGATGCGATCCATCATCTGCGCACCTCCACCTGTCCCATGAAGACTCCGGCGTCGATCACGAGCACATCCGCACCGGATCCGGAGCTTCGGTAGCTGTCCTGGACATCGACCCCTTCACTCCGTTCGCCGAAGAGCCGGACCTCACCCGCACCAGCCCTCGCATCTACCGCCACGGCGACATCCTCGGGGACGATGATGAGGAGTTCACCGAGGCCGACATCGGCTTCGATCGCGACCTCCCCTTCGACCCGCAAGTCACGCAGATCGAGCCGCAGTGACCCGATTCCCAACCGATACGGCGATTCGAGATCGGCCATCGTGGCCGCCTCGTGCCTGCGCTCCCCGATGCCGCCTCTGAAGCCCTCTGTGGGTGTGACCGATGTCAGCAGGGTGAGCACGGCAAGGATGACACCGAGAGTCACCAGTCCGGGATGCTCGCCCTCGAACGACAGCGCGAGCAGAACCACGCCGACCGCCGTGACGAGCAACGGCAGGACCATGCCGGCACCGATGTCGATCCAATCCAACCGTTCGGCCATCCACACGGCGCCGACGACTACGAGGATCGCGCCCACCGCGATCCGCCCACCGGTCGGCGGCCGAGGCTTCGAGGTCTGTACGACCTCTCTGTCATCAACGATTGTCACGTGAACCACCTCCCCACAGCAACGCCGCTCCCAGTGCGATCAGCACTCCCGGCCAGAACAGGTTGTCGATCCAGGGGATCGCCAGGTTGAGCAGTGCGATCGCCCCGATGGCGATCAACACCGCTCCCACGATGATGGTGCCTTGTGTTCCCGATAGCTTCGTCGAGGGGGCCGGCGGCTTGCCTTCTTCCCGCTCGGGGATCGCAACCATGGCGATGAGGTAGAGGATCAAGCCTCCGCCGGCACCGGCGAACACCAGGGCAACGAACGCGACGCGGAACCAAATGGGGTCGATCCCGAAGTACTCACCGAGACCGCCACACACGCCGCCGAACACCTTGTCGTCCGGTGATCGTCGCAGACGCGGCGTCTCTTCCGCTACGCGAGGACTCTCTGTCTCCTGGGCTGTCAAAGCCTCACCTCCCGGGTTGTCCATCCTCAAGCTATGAACTGCTCCAAACCCGGAACAGTGGCGGAAGACCTGATGCAGCGCCGTCTCCCGTCTCACGTTCCAAGTCGACGATCATTGAGGGGTCGGGGCGAGGCTCGCCTCGCCCGCGGCGCACCAGAGATGCGAAGCACCCACAGACGCGAATCGGCAGGGCAAAGCGCCTGGTCCAGGTCGACAACCATCACCGCCCCCGGGATGGGGGCACCGAGCCCCCACCGGCTGGATCAGCCGGCGGTGCGATCCATCGACTCGATCGTGGTACGAACCTCTTCGGGATCGACGGGAGGGTAGAACACCAGCGTGTACTGGTCGCAGCGCTCACCCGGCTCCTCGAACCATGCAGCCACCCAGGTCCCGTCGTCGAACGGCCCCACGACGGCGGGGGCACCGTCGATCGAGACTTCTCCGCGCTCACCGGGCCATTGCTCGGGCGGGAGGGCTCCCCTGATCAAGGCCATCGCAAGCGCGCCATCGTCTGCGAGCCAGATCTGTGAAGAACTCCCTGGGACGATGGTGTAGTCGTCGAACGGCAGGTCTGCGATCGGTACCTGCTCAGAGGTGATCCCCGAAGGAAACGAGCTGATGTCGTACGGCGGAGCCGGGCAGTCGGCCAGTCGCTCGACGGTGGTTGTGGTCGCCGGTGCAGTGGTCGTCGTCGGAGCCACGATGGTGGTTGGAGCCGCTCCGCCGTTGGTGCAGGCGGCGGCCAACACGGCCAACGTCATGAGGACCCCCAGGCGCACGCTCAGGCGAACCTCGCCTCGAATCGTTCGGCCTTGCGGATCAACTGCGACGGGAGCGTCATGATCTTGTCCTGGAGCTCCTGACCCTTTTTGTCGAGGCCCAGCAGATCGCCGACCGACCAATAGTTCAACAGCGGCTGCACCACGTTGTCGTGGTGGATGCGCATGTTGTAGACGCCGGCCCGCGCGACCTCGATCGAGCGGCGGAGAAAACCGGGGATCCCGACACCTGGCATGTCGAAGTTGTCGAGCACGTTCCACAGCCCTTCCAGCGCGGCCGTCGGCTTGGCTCTCATCATCTCGGTCATCACACCCCGATAGAACACGAAGTGATGATTCTCGTCGGAGGCGATGTTGCGCATCAGCTCGAAGGCGTCCTCGTCCTCGGTGATCTTGCCCGCATTGCGATGCGAGACCCTCGTTGCGAGCTCCTGAGCGGTCGTGTAGGCGAAGAGCTCGGCAGGCTTGCTCCACTTCGGCTCCCAGCCGGTCTGCATCGTCGCCATCCGATCGTCCTCGAGCTCGACCGGGTCGCAGTTGCGAGAGGTGAGCAGATAGGACCGAATCGCGATTGCGTGCTGGCCCTCCTCTGCGGTCCACAACCCGTTCCACTCACGCCATATCGACCCCTCCGGCATGTACTTCTCGAGGGTCACGTGGTAGTAGGGGAGGTTGTCTTCGGTGAGCAGGTTGAGTACGAGCGAGGTGCGGGCTCGCTCGTTGATGGTGGCCTGGGACTCCTCCCAGGGCTTGTCCTTGAAGCTCTCGCCCCGCTCCCAGGGCACGAGGTCGTGGAAGTACCAGTGCTTTCGGCGTTCCCGGTGCTCGGCGATGAGGCGCTCGACGGTCGGTTCGACGAGCTCGAGCAGTTCGAGATCCTCCTGGAATGCCATCAGCTCATGTTCCTCTCTCGAACGCCCATTGCTGAACCGAGATGCGTCCGGTGTTGAATCC
>JAHEIN010000144.1:4569-6896 GCA_024639335.1 bacterium
ACGCCCGCCAGGCCTTCGATTCGGCGGTACTTCGCCTGCTGTGCGGTCTCGAGATCGTCGGTGTGGGTGAAGATGCCCGATGAATAGGTCATGGTGGGGTCGAGCCACAACTCGTAGAACTCGTTACCGAGGTTGTAGTGACCCGCCATCGTGTCGACGGCACCATTTCGACGGTCCGGCTTCACGGCGTTCCACACGGCCGACACCGCACGTTTGATCGTCGATCCGACCGGACCGTCGAACGCGGAGTCCTGGTTGATCGCCGCCATGGTCAAAAAGGCGCTGAGGTCGGGGGTGTCCCACCAGCCTTCGACGTAGCCCTGTCCGAGTGCACTGGCGCCATGGCGGATCAGAGCCTGTTCGACTCTCGGGTCGAGGATCGTGATCTCGGCCCGAGGCCCGGGCCGGGATCCCCCGAAGTGCGACACGCTGCCATCGGGCCGTATGAGCTTCAGGCTGCCCTGGTCGATACGGCCTGCAATGAGATCGACGATTCGGGATGTGACTGGCTGGCTCATCGGATGCTCTCCTGATTGCCGAGAGCGTAGGAGACGTCGTCTACCGGTGGCTCGGGCTTCGAGCGAAATCCCACGCGCTTCCTCAACAGTTTGAGCGCCTCCCAGTGGATGCCCCCGATGACCTTGAGCGACACCAGCGGGTGGGTCAAGAACCGGCTCAGCAGGTTCCGGTCCGTCAATGCCGACCGCCGGCCTGCGAAGGCGGCAGTGAGAAGCGGGCCTGTTTCGTCGGAGTAGTCGATGACGACCGTGACCGACTCACCCGGCGGGCGAAGCCGGAAGTCGTATCGACCGTTCACGTCGAAAAACGGTGAAACGTGGAACACCTTCTCGGCGCCGTGCCGGATCAGGTCGCCGTCTTCTCGCTCGACCGGAGCCACGTAGCAGTGGCGCTCGCCAAAGGTGTTGCGCACCTCGTGGATGACACCGGCCAGCCTCCCCGCCTCGTCGTGGCAGTACCAGACGGTGAGGGGGTCGAATCCGTATCCGAGGATTCGCGGGTAGACCAGCAACTGGATACGGCCTCGTCCGATTTCGACGCCCGCCTCGGCCAACAGTCGCTGAGCCCATGGCCGTAGCGGGGACCCGTCGCAAGGGCCGTGATCGCTTCGCCGGAACGACATCAGGTTGAATCGATCGACAGAAAACCAACGGAGCCTCCGATCGAGTTCGTCCAGTTCGTCGATGTCGAGCAGCAACGAATAGACCCCGTACCGGAGCGAGTGCTGCTCAGGTGCGAATCTTCGGTGTGAGACGTGTCCGGTGTAGATCGTCGATCTCATCGTGCGAGTTCGACCGCGTCGGCGATCCGTGCAGCCTGACTGTCCGGTTCGACGTCGTCCCACCAGGGCACACTGCCGCCCAGGGCGCGGCCCACCGCCATACCGGACTCCAGCCCATCCTCATGGAAGCCGTAGCCGCTCCATGCTCCGCAGAACCAGGAGCGCTCTTGTCCCTGGATCTCGGGGAGGCGGAGCTGGGCGCCGATTGCCTCGGGGTCGAAGACCGGGTGCGTGTACCACGCTGTGCGGTGCACCTGGTCTGGATGGAACGGCGGGTTCAGCGTGACGAACACGTCCTGATCGGTCGGGAGTGGCTGCAGCCGGTTCATCCAGTAGGTCACGGTAACCGGCTCACCCGGCTCGGTCTCGAGCACGTTCCACGCCGACCAAGTGCGCTTCGCTCGCGGCATGAGCCTCTCGTCGGAGTGCATGACGGCGTGGTTGTCCGAAAAGTCGAACGCCCCGAGCACTTTCCGCTCGTCGTCGGTTACGCCATCTCCGAGGATTTCGAGAGCGGTGTCGGCATGACAGGCGAACACTACATCATCGGCCTCGACCGACTCGCCGGCCGCTGTCGTGATGGTGACGGAGTCAACACCTCGATCGACGGACACCACTGCCGTGTCCGTTCGTACTGTCGCTCCGGAGGCATCGACCAGACGCCGGACATACTCGCGCGAGCCGCCCGGGACCGTTCGCCAGGTGGGACGTCCACTGATGTCCAGCAGTCGATGTTGGTCGAAGAATCTGAGCAGGGTGCCGGCGGGGATGTCGGCTGCGTCGATGTGCGGTGAGCTCCAGATCGCGGCCGCCATCGGAAGGAGGTACCGGTCGCGGAATACGTGGGGGAATCCGAGGTCGTCGACGAAATGACCGATCGTCCTGGGGTCGTCGAGATGATCTCGCGCCACATCACGAAACCGGAGGATCGAACGAAGCAGGCGGTAGGAATCGGGGCGAGCCCAGTTCAACCCGCCGAACAGGCCCCCGGCGTCCCCCGAGTATTCGAAGTCGGGCGAGGACAGGG
>JAHEIN010000026.1:0-18613 GCA_024639335.1 bacterium
GACGTCGGGCACGTCCGCGGCGACGCGTCCTCACCGCACCCGCCCGCTCCTGCAGGCCATCGCCGAGTCCAACGTGATGCGCCGCGGGCGAGGCAAGCCTCGCCCCTACCGGATCGGACGTCGGGCACGTCCGCGGCGACGCGTCCTCACCGCACCCGCCCGCTCCTGCAGGCCATCGCCGAGTCCAACGTGATGCGCCGCGGGCGAGGCAAGCCTCGCCCCTACCGGATCGGACGTTTTGGGACGTCGTCAGTGGCTGATGTCGCGGTAGGGGCGTCCGCTTGCGGCGCCAGCAGCAGACTCCCGGCGAACCCGTCCATCCAGGCCTTGGGGCACGGACGACAGGTTCATCCGATCGCCCTACACCAGGAGCCTCTCCTCGTATTCCACTCGCGACAACAGGTGGGCCTCGCCGTCGGTGATCAAGACCATGTCCTCGATCCGCACGCCTCCCCCACCGCGAACGTTCGGGACCCAAACCAATGGCTCGACCGCGAACACCATGTTCGGCTGGAACTCATAAGTGGGGGCACCGGGCAGCGTCTCACCGATGTACGGCGGCTCGTTCGCCCCCATCCCGATGCCGTGACCGATGAACAGGCTGAAGAGATGCTCTTCCAGGCCGTGGCCGCCGATCGTGTCGATGATGGCGTCGGCGCAGTCCTTGTTCGTGTAGCCGGGCCGCATCTTTGCGATACCGGCCATCAGACCCTCGTACACCGCCGTGTAGATCTGCTGTTGTTGTTTCGAAGGACGGCCGACCACGGTCGTCCGGCCGATGTCGGCGAAGTACCCGTTCCATTGGGCGCCGATGTCGATGAAGCACAGGTCACCGTTTCTGACGATCTTGTCGGTGGCCAGCCGGTGAGGCGGAGACATGTGCTCGCCGGAGGCGACGAAGGGGGTCGTCACGTGCGCCATCTCACCGCCGAGGTGGAAGAGCGTCTGCATCGCGTCTCCGGCGATCTCGAGCTCCCTGCGCCCCGGGAGGGCTCCGTCGAGTGCCCGCTGGGTCACCGAATCCCCGATCGCACAGGCCTCCTCGATGACCGCGACCTCGGTGTCCGTCTTGATCCATCTCGCTTGCTGCATCACCGTGTCGCCGTCCAAGAGCTCGAGATCGGGGAAGTGGGCCTGCATGGAATGGATGAAGCTCAGGTTCGCCTGGTCCACGGCCAGCCGGCCGCTGGTCAGGCCACGTTCGGCGAGAATCGGATGGAGGATGTCTCGGACGAACCCGTCGACCAGCTCACGTTGCTCCATGATCGGGACGGCGTGGGCCTCGGCGATCCACGACATCCCGAACTTCGCCTTGTCGATCTCGCCTCCGGAGCCGAGCAGCACCGGATCGGTGTCGGAGGTGAGCAACGCACCATTGAGCGATGTCGTCTTCCCGGCGATGAGTTGAGCGCGAAGGGCCGTCAAGTACCGGACGTTCTCGTCCTTCCATACGAGCAGCCCGTCGGCATCCGACGCCGCCAACGCCGCTTGGGCTCGAGCAACCCGCTGACGGCGCAGCTCGGCGAAGTCGTAGCGATCCTCCCAATCGACGGCGAACGGTCCTTTGGCAAAACGGCTCATCTTCACCTCTCTCGACGGCTCCCCACGGGGGAATCTCTCACGAATGTCGGAACCGACGTCAGCCCGGCGCCGGGGCACGAGATTCAGGCCGGGCGTTCCTCGACCATCGAGCCTAGACGGTCATCAGGACCTTGAGAGACGACGGGTCATGTACCAGCTCGAATGCCCGTTCGGCCTCGGCGAGCTCGAGCGTGTGTGTGACGATCGGCTCGAGTTGGAGTCGTCCTGACGCAGCCAGCTCGATTCCTGCGGCGTAGTCCCCCGGGAGCGCGGCGCGTGGGTTGTACAAGGTGAGCTCTTTGAAATAGAACTGGTAGTACGGCAGCCCGGCATCTCCACCGGTGAGAGTGCCGAACACGAGCACCTCGCCACCGATACCAACGAGCTCGATCGCTTGGGCGAGCGTCCGCTCGGTACCGACCGCTTCGACAACCAGATCCGGGCCCCGGCCGTCGGTCAGGTCCGAGAGCACCGCCTCCGCCGCGTCTGGGGCGGCGGTGGCCGCCGCGCCATGCTTGGCGGCGAGCTCTCGCTTCCACTCCGACCTCGTGATGCCCACGACCGTGACGCCGCGCTCACGCAGGAGTTGCACCATGAGCTGGCCGGAGACGCCGAGCCCGATCACGGCGGCGACCTGCCCCGGGAACACGTCGACCGCTCTCTGGGCGTGAATGCATGTGCCGAGGACCTGGAGCACGCCGCCTGCTCGGTCAGAAACCGAATCCGGGACGGTCAGCACCCGATGTGGCGGGACGCGAACATATTCTGCGAATACACCGTCGACTTCGCGGCCCATCAACCCGGCGTTTCGGCACAGATGCGGTCTTCCTCGATGGCAGAGATCGCAGTGACCGCAGGCCGACCCCGGGTCGACCAGGACTCGCTGTCCGACGTCGACGCCCGACCCCTGGGGCGCGTCGACCACCTCGCCCATGACCTCGTGCCCCATCACGCGCGGATATGCGACGGGGATTGCGCCCTTCAGAACCTTGACGTCGGTTCCGCAGATCCCGACCGTCTGACACTTGACCAGCACGCCCCCGCCGCCTTCCGGCTCGTCGACATCCGAGATGGCGATCGACGAAGGTGCCGTAACCGTCACTGCTCTCATACTCGCTCCATAAGACAGGCTGACGGGAGGCTATATGATGCAGGATTCCGATGAAGCCCGAACCTGTCATCTCCCTCCAGAACATCACCGTCGTTCGTGACGGGGTCGTTGTCCTGAAAGATGTCGACTGGGACATCCATCCCGGAGACGACTGGGTCCTGTTCGGAGCCAACGGATCGGGGAAGACCACACTCCTCGAAGTCGTCTCCTCCTACCTGTTCCCGACCCGGGGCACGGCCTCGATCCTGGGAGAGCAGCTCGGACGCACAGACGCCAGAGAGCTCCGATCACGCATCGGCTACGTGGGGCCTGCGCCGGCGAGGCTCGTGCGGGCCCAGCTCCCGGCCATCGAAATCGTCGTCACCGGTCTCCACGCAAGCTTCGTCGACACCAGATGGCACGAATACCACGACGCCGACTGGGATTGGGCGCATGCGTGCCTCGATCAGCTCGATGCGACCCACCTCCGCGACCGCAGGTTCTCAACTCTGTCGGAAGGTGAGAAGAAGCGGGTGCTCATCGCCCGCAGCTTGATGACCCGACCTGAGCTCTTGCTGCTGGACGAGCCCGGGTCCGGCCTCGATCTCGGGGCACGGGAGCGTCTCATCGCCTCCTTGGATCGTCTGTCGTCGCACACCGACGCTCCCCCGATCATTCTCGTGACTCACCACGTCGAGGAGATCCCGACCCGGTTCGACAAGGTCCTTCTGCTGTCGGGCGGCCAAGTGGTGGGATCAGGATCCCCACAGGACGTGCTGACAGCTGATACGCTCTCACGCACATACGGGCTCCCGATGCAGGTGCAGCACGACGCAGGGCGCTGGCGCGCGTGGTCGGCACCGGACCGCCGGGGCCCCACCCCAGGAAGCCGCGACTGATGTACGACATCTTCCGGAAAGACGGAAACGCAGATATCTCCGATCTGACAGGGAACACCCGTCAGACCGCACACGAGTACGTTCGCGAAGTCCTCAGGCGGAGCATCCTCAACGGCGACCTCACTGGCGGAGCTCGTCTCGTCCAGGCAGAGCTGGCTGCGACACTCGATGTGAGCACCACGCCGGTCAGGGAGGCACTGCGCGACCTCGCTTCGGAGGGTCTCGTTCGGTTCGACCCCCACCGAGGAGCCGTGGTGACCGAGCTCGACGGCGAGGACCTGAAGGACATCTACGACATCCGGCGCATCCTCGAGCCCGAGGCGATGCGGCAATCGGCTCCCCACGTGACCGAAGCCCTCCTGACACAGCTGAAGAAGCTGCATCAGCGGATGATCGACGATCCTCACTCGGCCTCGTTCGTGGATCTGAACCGTATCTTCCATCTTGCGATCTACGAGGCGGGCACGTCGTCGCGAATGCTCTCGATCATCCGAAGCCTCGAGGACGCTGCCGTGATGTACATCGGCGCCGCCCTCAAGAACGTCAGCGGTCTCCGGCAGGCCGCCATCGACGACCACGCCGAGATTCTCGCTGCGCTCGAGGCCGGCGACACCGACGCGGCGGTCGCAGCCATCATCGACCACCTTCGCCTGCCGACCAAAGCCATCGAACAGCTGACCTCTGACGATCAGCCCGGTTGACCGGTGCGGCGGCGGATAGACACCACGCCCCGCCTCGTCTGCTCGGTGTCCAGACCCGACAGATAGTCGAGCATCGTCTCGTATCCGGAAGAGAGGTGAACCGCGACAAGCGCCTCCCGAAGACGCCCGAAGGTCGTTTGTCTCCATGACCGAGCCGGCCTCACAGACGAACTCGCAATCGATTGTATACGATGGCTCGGTCACGACACCCAAGGAGAACCATGAGCAGCAGCGACGCCGGCGTACTGGGCGACACCACCGACCGAGTGATCGATGTGCACTGTCACCTCGCAACTCCCCAGACGAGGGAACTCGCTGCTCCGCATGCTCGAGACGAGTACGAGCCGTACGACTACTACATGGGCGCCGACTCGATCGCCCACAACGCCGAGATGTTCCCCTCGATCAGAGCTCAGCTGGCCGAGCCGGCGGCGCGCATCGAGTACATGGATCGGATGGGTGTCGACGTCCAGGGTCTGGCGACCTTCGTCTCCGAATACTTCTATTGGACACCTGGACCGCTCGGCGCCGAATTGGCTCGCATGCAGAACGACAAGCTGGCGGCCGCGGTCGCCGAGTACCCGGACCGCTACTCCTTCTTCGGGGCGACCGTGCCACTCCAGGACATCGATCTGGCGATCGCGGAGATGGACCGGGCCGTCGACGAGCTCGGAGCGAAGGGCCTCCAGATCGGAGGGACCATCGACGGCCACAATCTCGACGAACTCCGGTTCCGCCCGTTCTGGGAGGCGGTAGCAGCGAAGGGCGTGCCGGTGATCCTCCACCCGAGCGGCTATCCCGAGGGTCAACGCTTCACCGAGTACTTCCTCACCAACTGCATCGGCAACCCGCTCGAGACAATGGTCGCGGCAACGAGAATGATCTTCTCCGGGCTGTTCGAGGAGCTCCCGAACCTCAAGCTCGTCCTCCTGCACGGCGGAGGCTATCTCCCGTTCTACGCGTCAAGAGCCGATCACGTGTGGGAGGTCCGGCCCGAGACGCGGAAATCCATTCCCGACCACGTCCCGAGCCATTACGTCAGGCAGCTGTATTTCGACACCATGGTCTTCCAGCCGCTCTACCTGCGACACCTCATCGAGGTCGTCGGCTCGGACCACGTGATGCTCGGGACGGACTACCCGTTCGACATGAGCGAAACCGACCCGGTCGGCCTGGTCGACTCGGTCGAAGGCATCGGTGACGCCGAGCGGAACGCCATCAAGGGCGGCAACGCCGCCGGCCTGTTCGGGTTGTCCTGATCGCTCACTCAGAACGGCTCGCCGTTGACCTCGACGTTCAGGGTCGGCTGCGGGGGTCGGTCCAGTCCAGACAGGACGTAGCAGGCGCGTTCCGACATGGCGATCAGATTCTCCAGCGCGTCACGAGGCGCGTCGCTGTCGACAGCCAGATCGACGTGGAGCGCCTCCAGCCCGGTGGCATAGTCGCCTCGCTTCACCGATCCGGAATTCCACCAGGTCGTCGTCACACGGCAGCTGGCTCCTGCGACCGGGACCTTCAGGACAGACGCGAACCGCGTCAGCTGGGTCAGCAGTCAAAACCCCGTCGCTGCGGCAAAATACTGGAGCGGTTCAGCAGCCGAATCGTTCCCGCCGAAGACGCGCTCGTCGCTGAAGAAGCTGTGACCGTTGTCGGTCCTCGCCCAGCGCAGCATCTTCTCGATGTGCGTCACGTCCACGACCGCAGTGAAAGAGTTGACTTTGGGTGCTGTCACGGGGAACGCTCCTCGGGATCTCTGACGCCGGCGTCGCTCGCCGGTGGATCCATCATGGCACGGAACGTCGGAGGAGGTCCTCCTCGGTGACTCCGGGAGTCCTGTGGTCACTCGTCGCTGCGCTCGGGTTCGGATTCACACAGACACTCAACCGGAAGTCGAATCTCCTCGTGGGAGCCTCTCGCACCGCCTTCGGGCTGCTCGCCGCCGTCGAGACGGTTCTGGTGGTCCGCATGTTCGTGACGGGGGAGCACCGGCTCCTCGCAACGGCCCCGCTCTGGGCGCTCGCCGCCTTCACGGCCAGCGCCATCATCCACTACATCATGGGGTGGACCTTCCTCGCCATGAGCCAGCAGCAGATCGGCGTGGCCAGGACGGGCGCCGTGGTCTCGGCAGCGCCGCTGGTGGGAACGGTGCTCGCTGCGATCCTCCTGGACGAGCCCCTGACCGGCTACATCCTCTTCGGGGTCCTCGCCACGATGGGCGGCGTCACGTTGATCTCGTTGAGTCGGGGTGACACCGGTGGAGGAAAACGAATCGTCCCGACCTTCGGACTGTTGGTCTCGCTGTGCTGGGGCTCGTCGCCGATGTTCATCCGGAAGGGACTGGAGGGGCTCGACGCTCCCGTGCTCGGGCTGACGGTCGGCCTTGGAGTGGCCCTGGTCGTTCATGCGATCTCGCTCACAGCCGCCGGCTCGTGGCGTGCTACGGCATGGAATCGAGGTGCGCTGATCTGGATGGCGTTGGGAGGCCTGACCGGCGCAATCGGGATCGGCGCACAGTGGGTGGCGTTCGGGCTCACCACCATCGCCATCGCCATCACCGTTCAACAATTGGCCGTCTTGGTGGTGGTGGGGCTGGCGCCCATCATGTTCAGATCTGCGATGGAACGCCTCAATGCCACGCTCTTCATCGGGATCGCCGCGGTAATGCTCGGTTCGGCGATGGTGGTGGTGTCGTCGGGCTGATGGAACCGGCGCAACGTCGATGGCGTTTCGTCGGATTCGTGCATTCTGCATGATGTATGGTCAACGCTCACGGGTCGGAGAGTGCAGCCATGCGATATCTGAAGGAGCCGAAGCCACCGAGTGAGGAAGTGACCGAGGAGATCCGCTCCACCGTCAGCGAGATCATCTCTGCCGTCGAACGAGAGGGCACCTCAGCCGTGCGGCGCTACTCGGAGCGATTCGACGACTGGTCACCCGACTCGTTTCGCGTCCAGCAATCGGACATCGACCGCGCGTATGAGGAGATCGAGGAGGCGGTCGAGACCAGCTCCCGGTTCCTCATCGACCAGGTGACAGGGTTCGCGGCACGCCAGCGTGCCACCCTCGTGGACTTCGAGGCGGAGACCCTCCCAGGTGTGTTCCTGGGACAGAAGTGGATACCCGTCGGGAGTGTCGGCGCCTACTCGCCGGGGGGCGCGTACCCTCTGATCGCATCGGCGGTGATGACGGTCGCAACGGCGAAGGCGGCCGACGTTCCCCGGGTCTTGGCCATGGCTCCACCGCGGGACCGGCTCGGCATCCATCGGCCGCAGTTGTGGGCGATGGTCGAGTCGGGGGCCGATGAGATGTTCTGTGTCGGGGGCGTGCAGGCGCTGGCGGGCATGGCATTCGGATTGGAGGACGCCGACCCGGTCGACATGATCGTCGGCCCGGGCAACGCCTACGTCGCCGAGGCCAAGCGCCAGCTCTTCGGCCAGGTCGGAATCGACCTCCTCGCCGGACCGACCGAGATCATGGTGATCGCCGACGATTCGGCCGACCCGGCCATCATCGCATGTGACCTGCTCGGCCAGGCCGAGCACGGGCCGACCTCGCCGGCGATACTCGCAACGACGTCCGAGGATGTCGGGCGCGAAACGATCCGTGAGGTCGACCGATGGCTCGAGACCTGGCCGACCGCAGACGTCTCCCAGCGCGCATGGCGGGACTACGGGACCGTCGTCGTCGTCGACGACGACGAGGAGCTGCGCTCGGTCGCCGACGAGCTCGCCCCGGAGCATCTCGAGGTGCACACCCGCGATCCGCAGTGGTTCGTGGAGCGCCTCACGAACTACGGAAGCCTGTTCATCGGCACCCACGCCACCGTTGCCTACGCCGACAAGGCGATCGGCACCAACCACACGCTCCCCACCCGGGGAGCCGCCCGCTACACGGGAGGCCTCTGGGTCGGGAAGTTCCTCAAGACCGTGACGACGCAGAGATGCACACCCGAAGGCTCCGTCGCCACCGCCGAGCATGCCGCCGTGGTGGCCGACGCCGAGTTGATGGAAGGCCATGCGGTCAGTGCCCGCCTTCGCCTGAATCCCGAGTATTTCTCCGACGTGCTGGAGCACCTCGATGCCTGAGGCCGCCGACACCGGCAGGGTCGTGCTGGTCACGGGAGCGAGCCAGGGGATCGGCCGTGTCATCGCCACGACCTTCGCCGCACTGGGCGACACCGTCGTTCTGGCGGCACGGAACGAGCAGAAGCTCGAAGAAGTGGCCGCCGAGATCGGCGCGCTCGGAGGCCAGAGCGTTGCTCTACCCACCGACGTCACATCCGCAGACAGCATCGGGCGCACCGTCGCCAGGACCATCGAGAGCCTGGGACGAATCGATGTGGTCATCGCCAACTCCGGTATCGGAGGTCCGAGCGGAGTCCTGTGGGAGCTCGATCCCGACGAGTGGGACCAGACCTTCGACGTAAACGTCAAAGGGGCCTTCCTCACCTTGCGAGCGACGATCCCCACGATGATCGACCGCGGCAGCGGCAGCGTTGTCGTGATCGGCTCGATCTCGGGCAAGCGACCGCTGTACGGGCGCACCGCCTACACGTCGACGAAGGCCGCACTCGTCGGGCTGGTCAGGACCTTGGCGCACGAAACGGGGCCGTACGGAATCAAGGTCAACCTGATCTCGCCCGGATTCGTCGCAGGCCCGCGACTCGACTGGGTGATGGCCGCACAGGCCGAAGCCCGTGGGATCGACATCGGCGAAGTGCGCCGTGAGTTCGAGTCGGAGTCGCCGCTGGGCCGACTCACGACGGCTCGCGACATCGCCGACGCTGCGACCTACCTGGTGTCGGACCGTTCGCAGGCGTTGACCGGAGCCGACCTCAATGTCAACTCCGGCGTCGTCATGTACTGAAAGGCAAACACGATGCAACTGATCGATCTCTCCCAACCCATCTTCGAAGGCATGAAGGTCTACCCCGGCCATCTGAAGACGGTGACGTTCCAACATGCCACCCACGAAGAGACCGCTCCACGCTTCGACAGCGGCTTCTCATTCCAGACGCTCGGCTTCATGCTGAACGACAACGGCCCGACCCACGTCGACTCGTTCTCACACCTCGACCCCGACCCCGAGGCTCCGACCATCGACCAGATGGGACTCGAACTCTTCTACGGCCCGGCGATCTGCCTCGATGTCTCCTCGGTCCCCGAACAGACCGACATCACCGGCGACCATCTCGATGCTGCCCTGGAGTCCAGCGGCCTCGACGTCGAACCCGGCGACCACTGCTTCTTCTACACGGCGACGTACGACAAGTACGCCGGCGAGCCCGAGTACCTCACCAATTTCGCCGGGCTCGGCGAGTCTGCCGTTCAGTGGATCGTCGACCGGCAGATCACGACGTTCGGGGTCGACTCCCCGACACCCGACAACCCGACGTCGAGGATCTATCCGGCACACATGATGTGCCGGAGAGAGCGGAAGACCCACTACGAGAATCTCGTGCTCACCGAGGTCGCCGGCCGGCGTTTCACCTTCGTGGGCTTCCCGCTCAAGGTGATCGGCGCCCACGGTGGCCCGACCCGGGCCGTGGCGATCGTCGATTGACGTGGTTGCCGGTTGCGACGGCGGAGCGGTAGCTTCTCAACCGTGCCGGTACTCGACACTTTCGTGACTTGCGCGGCGCCTCCATGCGCCGATGCCTCCCCAGGCGGGCTGAATGGGTGACTCCGAGCCGATCGTCCGTGGCGCAGTCGTCCAGGCAGCGCCCGTCTTCCTCGACCGAGAAGCAACCCTCGAGAAGTCGATTGCGCTCATCGGAGAAGCCGGATCGAACGGCGCAGAGATCGTCGCCTTCCCCGAGGGATTCATCCCCGCCCACCCCATATGGTTCCACTTCCACTCCGGAACCGACAGGCATGCCACCAAACTCTCCGTCGAGCTCTTCAAGAACTCAGTGGAAGTCCCAGGCCCTCAGATCGACGCACTGGCACGGGCCGCAGCCGAGGCAGGCACCTATGTGGTGATGGGCGTCTGTGAGAAGACTCCGGGCACCTTTGGGACAATGTACAACACCCAGGTCTTCATCAGCCCGACCGAGGGATACCTCGGCAAACACCAGAAGCTGATGCCGACCGTCGGCGAACGACTCGTCCACCGTGCCGGCGGGCCCGAGACATTCGGTGTGTTCCCGTCCCGGTTCGGCCCCGTTTCCGGCCTGATGTGCGGAGAGAATTCCAATCCTCTGGCGATCTTCGCGCTGACCGCCGAAGCCACCCGGATCCATGTGATGGCGTGGCCGAATCACTTCCCGAAGCCCGCCCTTCCGATGCCGGAGATCTCCCTGACTGCGGCAAGGGCGTTCGCGCAGATGTCGAAGGCCTGGGTGCTCAGCGCCTCAGCGGTGGTCGATGACCGGGTGAGGGAGATGGTGCCGCTCTCGGATTCCGATCTCGACTTCCTGGGCCGCGACGACATCGGTGGAGGCTCCTGCATCGTCGCCCCGGACACTCGAGTCGTTGCGGGCCCGATCGTAGGCAACGACGAGCTGATCCTCTACGCCGACATGGACCTCGAGGTCGGCGTCAAGATGAAACTCCGTCACGATCTCGCCGGGCACTACAACCGACCTGATGTCTTCCGGTTGCTCGTGAACAAACGTTCAGCACCGCTCATCCAGAGCGTCTCCGACGAAGCACTCCCCTATGCCGAGCCGACGCCCGTGCTCGAGACCCTCGATCCACCGATGCTCGAGTCTCATGGCTTCGAAGAGTGACCCACGTGGTGCAAGAGCCAGATTCCGCGCGGTCGGGGGTCATCATCGGCGAAGCCGAACCGGATGCCCCGAGAAACCGCCCGCGTCGAGGAATGATGGCGGCTGTCGCCGCCATCGTCGCTCTCGCAGGGTGGACGGCCATCGACTTCGAACCCTCGACCCAGCCGACGACTGAAGCTCTCGCCGAACCCGAGCAACCATTCGATGACTCGGCCGGCGAGTGGGTTCCGATGTCATTCGATGGCTCGGGTGGGTTCACCGGCGTGGTAGAGGGCTCGGCCGGTATCGTCGCCGTCGGGACCGGGTATCGAATCGACGCACCCCCTTTCGCCTATCACTCGACCGACGGTGTCGATTGGAAGGAAGCCGCCACGCCCTTCGAACCCGGTGACACAATCGGATCGGTGGTCTGGACCCCAACCGGGTATGTCGCCATGGGTTATCGGCCCGATCTCGACTCTGGACTCCCGCCGACGGTGAGCCCGAAACTGTGGGAGTCATCGGACGGGATCCGGTGGGCCGAGGTGGAGGCCACAGGGCTTCCGGAGTCCGGGACGATCGTCGGCTCGCTGTTCGATGGGACCCAGATCACCGCAATCGGATGGGAGGGCCCTGGAGTCCACGAACCGACCACGCCGCCGCCCGACGGAAGCCAGGGCCGGATCTGGACCAGTGACGACGGCCGGGTTTGGGATGACGTCACCCCACCAGGCACCGAACTCAGGTTCACCGACGTCATCGAAATCGACGGCTCGCCTGTCGTCAGCGGCGCGGCCGATGGCCGCCCCGCCGTGTGGACTGCGGGAGACGAGAGGCAACCGTGGAGCCTGAGCATCATCCCGGCCGACAGGGCCGATCAATTGGCCGTCTCGATTGCATCACGAGACGAGGAGTTGGTCGCGATCGTCCGTTCAGCGTCCGATGTCGAGGGGGTCGTGACGGTGTGGAGCGCGCCGGGCGGCGGCGCATGGACTCAGATCGATCGACGGGTGCCCCCTGACTCGTCGAACTGGGTCAGATCGATCGACGGGACGCTGTTCGCCGGAGCCGGCTTCACGCGAACCGTGTTCCCAGACGGCCCCGAGCTCTGGACATCGGAGTCCGGGAACAGATGGGAGGGTGTCGAGGTGACCGCGGGAGTCTCACCCTGGCCACCGACGGTCATCGCATCCGTCGCGAGGCTCGATGACGGATTGATGGCATTCGGGTCTCGAGGTGGCCGGCCGGCGGCCTGGGTGTTCAGATACGGGTGAGCCTCACACAGCCGAGGCGATCAAGAAGACTCCGCTGAGTGCCAGCAGTGCGAGCACCAGTCGCGAGAACGTCTGCGACTTCAATCGATCGCCGATCCGCGCCCCCATCGGTGTGACCAGCAGCACGGGCAGGATGGCCAGAAGCGCCTGCCCTAGCCTCGAGCTGCCGAAACTGCCGAGCCCGGCGAGCGTGAACACCTGAACGGTCCCGAACACGAGGAACGGGATCGTCACGGCGAACACGAACTCCCGCCGCGGGAGCTGCAGGGCGTGGAGGTAGGTCCCGAAGACCGCCCCGCTGTTCCCGGTGGCGCCGTGCATGAAGCCGCCGAGCACACCGACCGGAGCGGCGATCCGCAGTCCCCGCTCCCGCGACAGGCGGACGTCGGGCCGGGCAAGCGCCAGCACGATGTACACGAACACCGAAACCGCAAGAGCGATGGACAGGATGCGATCGTCGAGGATCGTCAGCAAATAGGTCCCGCCGGCGACTCCGACCACCCCAGCCGAGATCACCCGCACCAACAGCGGCAGCGTCGTGCCGGCGGCGTCACGGTTCCCCCACAGCAACATCAGGTTCGCAACGATGTTGCCGAGCGAAACGACGACAACGGCATGCTCGACTCCGACGAACGGCGCAAGCATCGGGATCGCCAGGAGCGGACCGCCGAACCCGACCACGGACTTGACGAGAAACGTGAACGCCATCACGGTCAGAATCAGAGCGAGTTCGATTGCGTCTTCCCTCTCAGTGACTCAGAGGGCCCGCCTCTCGGCGGGCCCTCTGAGCGTGTTTGGTCTGAGTCGATCTCAGAAGTTCTCGATGAGCTCCTGACCGCTCGACAGGTCCGCCGACGGATTGATGTCCAACCCCAGCGCCGCCTGGGCGACATGCAGGCCCGACACGTCGAAGTAGTCGCGCCAGTTGTCGTTGATGTCCGGTGGGACGTTGCCGAATGGAATCACGAAGTCCATCCACGCGTCCATCTCTGCGGGGTCGAACCCGAGGTCCTGCGACAAGAGCTTGCGGTCGATCTCTGCGACCTCGGGATCGAAGAACGCCTCCGGGAGGTCGATCTGGAACTCTTCGGAGAGGATCCGCACCAGGTCGTCGAAGTTGTCGCGTGTCTTCACCCAGCGCTGCGCATTGATGTACGCATAGTTCCATGCAGCTGCGAAGTCCGGGTCCGCCGCAAGCTCTTCGGACGTCATCACGAATCCGCCCTGGGGCGCATTCAAGAAGTCCTGGTACAGCGCCCCGCCACCGGCCTCGACGGCCAGCGGGATGTGCCGCGAGAAAGCCACCGTGGCGTCGATCTGCCCGGTGAGCATCGCCTGGACCCAGTCGTTCGATCCGCCGGTCATCTCGGTGAAGATCACGTCGTTCTGCCAGTCGAGCCCGAGTTCTTGGAGCATGAACTTGCAGATCGCCTCGTTCACCTGACCGGCACGCCCACCACCGACACGCTTCCCGCGCAGGTCTTCGGCACCGTTGATGCCCTCGTTGGCGATGAGGATCAGTGGCTGGGCGCCGAGGTTGATGCTGATCATCTTGGCATCGAGGACGTCCTTGTAGATTGCGTCGAACAACACGTCGGAGTCGAACAGCACGACCTTGTACTCGCCGGCCAGGGTCGGCGGCACCGGATCGTCGGCGTCGTTGATCTCGAAGCCGGTGATGCCGACCTCCTCGAAGAAGCCGAGCTCCTGGGACTGCCCGATGTAGAGCGGAGCACGAAGCATCCGGTTCGGGTTGTTGTACCCGACCGTGAAGCCGGAGGCGGTGGTCGTGGGGATTCCGCTGGCTGCTGCCGTCGTTTCCGTGGCTCCCGCCGTCGTGGCGGTCGCCGCGGCGGTGGTCTCCGGCGCTGCTGCTCCGGCGGTCGTGGTCGTCACTGCGTCATCGGTGCCACAGGCGCCGAGGGCGACGGCTCCGAGCGCCAACCCACCGGCACCGAGGAACTGCCGCCGCGACATCATGTTCAGGCGTTCCAGCTTGCTCTCTTGTTCGCTCATTCTCTCTCCCTGTCTCGTCAGGTCTTTGAGACCTGTCTCCATGGAGCGATCTTCGCCTCCATTGAACGTGTTCCCTGTACCAGCACCAGTGCCAACACGGCCAGGCTCATGAGAGCAGCGTATGTCAATGCACCGTTGAAGCCTCGTGCGGCGCGGAAGATCAGCCATCCCAGGCCGCCGTCCTTGCTGGCACCGGTGAGAAACTCAGCGATCACGACACCGACCAACCCACGGCTGAGGGCGAGCTGGATACCGCTCACGACGAACGGCAACGTGTACGGAAGCACGACCTTCTGATAGATCTGCCGTCTGCTGGCGCCGAAGACCCGGGCGGCATTGATCAGCGACTGCTCAGTCGTCTTCACGCCCGCCCAGGTGTTGATGATCACCGGGAAGATGGCGGTGAGGATCACCAGTGCGTACTTGATCTCGTTCCCAAGCCCCAGAAAGAGCACGAGAATGGGAAAGAGCGCGATTCGCGGAAGCGAACTGAACGTCCACACATAGGGGCTGAGAATCGCATCCGCCCACCTCGACCCACCCATCACGAGGCCGATCGGGATACCAACCAGGATCGACGCGATCAAGCCGACGCCGTACACCTGGATCGTGACCCAGAAGTTCTTGGCGATCACGAAGTCCTGCAGGAGGTCGAATGTCTCGTTGGTGGAATCGGCGCCTCCCCCGATCCAGCCGATCTTGAATGCGCCGGCCATGTCCGAGAACGTCGGGATGAAGTTGGCGTTGTCGTAGATCGTCGCCCCCCACTCCCACAGCAACGCGAAAATCGAGAGATTGATGAGCGTGATGACCGGATATCGCGCGCGGCGCCAGATCCGTTCGAATGTCCAGTTTGCATCACGGAGCCGAGGCTGCGATGCAATCGAGGCGCCGTCCGTCGACTCGTGCTCGGTGAGTTGATCCGTCATACCACGGCTCCTTTCGCGCCGAGCGCCTCGTCCTTGACGAGTCCCCAGAGATGCTCCCGCAGTGCACCGTACTCGGGGTGTCGCGTTATCTCGCCTTCCGCCAGGCGAGGCCGTTCGATATCGACGTCGATGATCTCACGGACGGTGCCCGGCCGGTGCGAGATCACGGCGACCCGGTCACCGAGACTGATCGCCTCGTCGATGGAGTGGGTGATGAAGACCACGGTCTGTCCTGCGTCCATGACCAGGGTCTCGAGCTGCGCTTGAAGCACCTCGCGGGTCATGGCATCGAGGGCGCCGAAGGGCTCGTCTGCAAGGAGGAGCCTCGGCTGGGTGACCATCGCTCGCGCGATGCCGACCCGCTGGCGCATCCCACCCGACAGCTCGTGCGGGAATGAGTTCTCGAAGCCCTGAAGGCCGACGTTCCCGATCATCGACTTCACCTGATCTTCGATCTGGGACGCCGACAGTCCCGTGTCGCGAAACTCGAAGGGCATCTTGACGTTCTGCTCGACCGTCCTCCACGGCATGACTGCATAGTCCTGGAACACCATCGATCGATCTTGGGACGTGCCTTTGATCGGTTGGCCGTCGTACGTGATGGTGCCTTCCCAGGGCTGAAGGAGGCCGGCGACGGCATTGATGAACGTGGTCTTGCCGCAGCCGGAAGGCCCCACCAGGACCAGGAACTCGCCTTCGTGCACGGTCAGGTTGATGTCGGTGAGCGCCGTGAGCAGCTTGCGCTCTCGCTCCAGCTCGTACCCAACCGTCATGTTCTCGGCAACGACCAGGGGGTCGCCTCTCGAGCTGTTGACCGTCGGTTGTGTGGACAAGACTCGCTCCAAACCGCAATCGTTTGCAGATGAAAAGCTACCGGGAGGTTCCAGCCGTTTCAACCGGAAGTGACGGATTTGTTTCCATTTCCTTCCGACCTCAGATCGACAACAGGCGCCGGGCGTTCTCCTTGAGGATCTTGGGACGCACCGAATCCTTGATCGGCAGGTCGGCGAACTCGCCGAGCCAACGATCGATGCCGATCACCGGCCAGTCCGTGCCGAACAGCACCCGGTCCTGGATCAGCGAGTTGGCGTAATGGACCACCTCGTCGGGGAAGTATCTCGGGGCGAAGCCCGACAGGTCGATCCAGAAGTTCGATTTGTGCCAACAGGCCGCCAGCGCCTCATGGTGGAAGGGCCACCCTGGGTGGGCATGGATCACCTGGAGGTCTGGAAAGTCAGCAGCCATGTCGTCGAGATGCGGGATGGCCCTGGCGGCGTCGAGCTTGTATCCCATGCCGCCTGGACGGCCGGCACCGGCGCCGGCGAATCCCATGTGGAACATCACGACGACGCCGAGCTCCTGACAGACCTCCCAGATCGGGTAGTAGGTCTCATCGTTGGGGAAGAACTTCTGTCGAACCGGATTCAGCTCGCCGATCCCCTTGATCCCGAACTCGGCGTGGCACCGGCGGATCTCGTCGATCGCCGCGTCGCCCTTGTGCGGATCGATTCCGGCGAAGGGGATGAACACGTCAGGATGAGCTTCGGTCGCTGCGCCGACCAGATCGTTCGGCGCACCCGGGACCCCCGAGATCGTCTCGTCGTCGGAGTTGCACAACACCGCCATCATCCGGCGTTCCCTGAAGAGATCGGCTTGCTCTGCGAACGACACGGGGTTTCGCTCGTTCTTGAAGTGCTCCCCCATCTGGCGGCGGCGGGCACCCATCGCTGCGAGGAACTCCTCGGTTTGGGGGTGGGTGTGGATGTCGATCGCAACCACGTCGTCGATGTGCAGCGGCATGTCAGATGACTCCTTCCGTGCGGAGGGCGGCGACCTCCGACTCGGTGAAACCCGCCTCCTGCAGCACCTGATCGGTGTGCTGACCCAACCCTGGCGCCGGCGGGCCGACGCGCAGGGCGTTGTCAGACAACCGGAGTGATGGCCCGACCTGCGTGAGCGGTCGCTCCCCTGGCGCCATCTCGACGGTCTCCACGAGGCCCAACTCCGCCACCTGTGGGTCGTCGAACACCTCGGCGAAGCCGTTGATCGGCCCGTGTGGCACGTCGGCGAGCTCGAGGAGCTCGAACCACTCCGCTCGGGTCCGCCGGAGCGCTGCCTCCTTGAGGATCTCGTCGAGCGCCGAATAGTTGTCGTGGCGAGCCATCCGGTCCACAAAACGCTCGTCATCTCGCAGGTCGACGAGATCGAAGACCTCGGTCACCGCCAGCCAGAACTTCTCGGGGACCGACATGTGAACGACGAAGGGACGACGATCGGCGGATACCAGTCCGTACGCCTGGGCCCGCCGCTGCCGGGTGTTCGACATCGTGTCCTGACCCTGATCGAGGAACACCGAGCCGGGCTCGGCGAGCAGGCCGACCACCGCTCGCAGCATCGACGCGTCCACCAGCTGACCCCGTCCGGTGCCGGCGCGGGCATGGAGCGCAGCCAGGATGCCGTGACCGGCCGTCAACCCGGCCAGCAGATCGGAGAATGCGGGACCGACCGGCTGCGGACGCTCGAGATCGATGAGTTGGGAGAACAGGCCGCCCATCGCCGAGATCACCGTGTCGTATGCCGGCCTGTCGACATACGGCCCCGTTGGACCGAACCCCGTGATGGCGCAGTAGATCAGACGTGGGTTCCGCTCAGACAGGACCTGCCACCCAACCCCGAGTCGATCCATCACCCCAGGACGGAAGTTCTCGACGACGGCATCCGCGCTGTCTGCCAACCGCAGAAACGCCTCGACGCCTCGAGGGTGCTTCAGGTCCAGGGTGATGCCTCGTTTCGTGCGGTTGTAGACGGCGAACTGGGGGCTGTGCTCGCGGTCACCGGACTGCCAATGCCGCATCGGGTCACCGGCACCCGGCGTCTCGATCTTGATGACGTCGGCGCCGAGCTCCCCCAGCAGCTTTCCGGTGACAGGCGCGGCGACGTATCGCGACAACTCGAGCACGCGTATCCCGTCGAGCGCGCCGCTCACCCGTCGACCCCATCCGGCACGGTGTCCCTGAGGAGCTGCCCGTTCCGCGAGATCCGCTCGTAGATCGGGACCGCCTTGGAGACAAGGCTGTAGACGGGGCAGCGGGCGTTGGCCTCGTCCACCATCGCCAGCACCTCGGCGCCGGTGCCCGGTGTCTTGACGTCCGCCTCGATGACGATCCATTGGGGATTCGGCGGGATGCCGTCGATGAGGTGCTCGCCCCGCATGTCCATGTAGGTGAGGACGTCGATGCTGAGGTCCTCGATCTCACACCCGACCAGAGCTGCCCCCTTGGCGTACCAGACCTGCTGACAGAAGGCGAGACCGGACAGGAAATATCGGAGCGGGCTCGGTGCACTGCCGGATCCGGCGCGGCCCTCGGACTCGTCGCACTCGAATGCGAAGTCCTTGTCGTACTGGACGAACTC
>JAHEIN010000026.1:18713-20090 GCA_024639335.1 bacterium
GCAGAAGCGATCTGCACAGCGGCGGTCCCGAGTGCTCCCCCGGCTCCCGTGACCATGACGACGGATCCCGGCAACAGGTCACCGGCCGCCCGGATCATCCTGAGGACCACGGAGTGGGTGTGGGCCGCAGCTGCAGCCGAAACGAAGGAGACCTGGTCGGGGATCCTCACGAGGTTGGAGCGGGGAACGGCCAGGAGCTCGGCAAACCCACCCTGGCGGTCGATCCCGAACGAGCTCGGATCGGTGCAGTCCGCCGACCGGCTGGCCCGGCACCAGCGGCAACGGCGGCAGGCGATCGACGGCTTCACCGCCACCCGCAACCCCGTCGGCATGGAGCCCGAGCCGTGCGTGATGACGCCGGCGGCATCGATGCCCTGGATCACCGGGAACGCCACCGGTCCACCCGGCCCGACACCTCGCTCGTACACCATGCGGTCGAGCCGGTTCACGCTGGCCGCCTTCACCCTCACCAGCACCTCTCCAGAGAGACGCTCGGGATCGGAGACATCGGTGACTTCGATCGGCCCGCCGGCGGCCGTCGTGACTGCGGCCTTCACCGCAGTCCCACCGCTGAGTCCGCAACCGGTTCCATCGTGAGGATCCTAGGAGCGCGAGCTCGTACGATGGCGGGCAGGCAAGGAGAGCGATGCAACGCAAGGCGGTAGAAGGAACACCGGAGCTCCAGCGGTACGTCCTGGAGCACTCCGAGCCACTCGGGCCTCGCCACCTGGCTCTCATCGAGGCGACCAATACGCTGGTGCCCGATCTTGCCGGATACCAGGTGCCACCCGAGCAAGCCCTCGCTCTCCGGATGCTCACCCGGATCTCCGGCGCCCGGCAGGTGCTGGAGATCGGCACGTTCACCGGACTGTCGGCGATGCTCATCGCCGAGGGTCTGGGCGAAGACGGTCACCTGACCTGTCTCGACATCAATCCCGAGACGGGCGCGATCGCCCGGGAGCACTGGGACGCCGCCGGGCTGGGTGACCGGATCGCCCTGCACATCGGGCCGGCGGCCGAGACCCTCGCTTCGTTGAGCGGCGAACGGTTCGAACTCGTGTTCCTCGACGCCGACAAGCCCGGCTACATCGCCTACGTCGACATGGTGCTGCCGATGCTCGACCCGGGAGGCCTCATCGTCGCAGACAACACCCTGATGCGGGGCCACGTGCTCGACCCCGACACGGAGAACACCAACGCGATCGCGCTACGGGCTTTCAACCGGTACGTGGCCGACCACCTCGAAGTCGACGTCGTGATGTTGCCGGTCTACGACGGCCTGACCCTGATTCGAAAGCGGTGATCCGGGAGATCACCGTCCCCGGTCACGGAACCGAGCTCGGCGCCCTCGAAGCCGCCGGCTCGGATCCGGACCGC
>JAHEIN010000026.1:20190-24404 GCA_024639335.1 bacterium
CGAGATGGGCTGGCAACTCATCACCCGGCGCACACCCGACCGGGCGGTCCTCTGGTACGGGATCTGCCCCCGGCCGGGGGCGGCACGGATCACGTCGAAGGTGCTCGCCACCTATGCCCAGGACGACCCCCGGGTCAACGACAGGTTGCCGGCACTCTGCGACGCTCTCGCCGACAGCGCTGCCGACATCACGCTCGAGTCGTTCCCGGGAACTCGACATGCGTTCGCCGATCACACCCGGCCGGAGCGACACCACCCCGTCGCTGCCGCCGAGATGCGTCGCCACACCTACGAGTTCCTCGAACGGGTCTGAATCAGACCGGCGGTTCCGCGAGCCTCCAGCAATCGATTGCAGTACAGTCCCGACCGTGATTGACCCGAGAGTCGAAGCGGCCATCGCCCACTGGGCTCCCCGTTACGTCGAGCACGGCGTACCGGTCGGCGACTTCCTCGATGTCACCCGCTCCATCGAGTCCTGGGACGAGTGGTGTGCGGCGTGGACCGCGGCAGGCAGGGTCCACGAGGAGCTGGGAGACGAGGCACTCGCTCAGGGATACCTCCGCTCCGCCGGACACCACTACCTCACCGCCGCGATGGAGTACCACTTCGGGAAGTTCCTGTTCTGCCACGACATCGACCAGATGCGAGCGACGCACCAACTCGCAGTCGCCGCCCACCGCAAGGCTCATCCGTTGGTCGACCCGCCGATGGAGCGGATCGAGTTCGACTACCTCGGCGCCCACACGCTGACCGGCAACCTCCGCAGACCCCATGGAATCGAGCGGCCACCGGTGGTGCTCTTGATCCCCGGGCTCGACTCGGCCAAGGAGGAGCTGTCGGGCTTGGAGTTCTGGTTCCTCGACCGCGGGATGGCGACCTTCTCGATCGATGGACCGGGCCAGGGCGAGGCCGAGTACGAGCTTCCGATCGAGACGGCGTACGAGAAGCCGGCAGGTGCTGCGATCGACGCGCTGGGGGCTCGCGACGACATCGACGTGACCCGCCTCGGCGCTCTGGGCGTCAGCCTCGGCGGTTACTACGTGGTCCGGGCCGCCGCGTTCGAGAAGCGGATCCGGGCGATGATCTCGCTATCGGGACCGCACACGATCACCGACACGATCGACCAGGTGCCTCCGATGACGAAGCTTGCGTTCCAGGTGCGATCCCACTCCCCCGATTTCGAGACGGCCAAGGCGAAACTGAGGTCGATGGACCTCACCGGTGTCACCGAGCACGTCACCTGCCCATCGTTCATCGTGACCGGAGCCAACGACCGGATCATCCCCGCCGACCAGACGCACAGGATCGCCGATGGCATCCAGGGACCCGTCCACCTCCAGATCATCGCCGACGCCAACCACGTCGCCACCAACAAGGCGTACATGTACAGACCTCACATGGCCGACTGGATGGCAGACCAGCTCAACGCACGAACTGAGTGAGGAGGCGAGATGGCAGTCGAGTACACGCCACGGGTGACGCTCGAACGGGCCCGCGGACCAGTCTCCCCGTCGATCTCGCCGCAGATCGCCACTTCGGTCGAGTACGTGTGATCTCCGGTGGCTGAAGTCGCAGCCATCATGGGAGTTCCCCACAACCCCCTGCTCTGGCGGACGATGGGATCGAGCCCGATACCTCCTGACCTGACGCGCACCAGGGACAACTTCGATCGCTTCGCAGCCGGCATCTCGGACGCAGAGGTCGATGTCCTGATCGTCGTCGGTTCCGACCACCTTCGACAGTTCGCCTGGGGGAACTCACCAGCCTTTTGCGTCGGCAAGGCCGAGGCTTTCACGTGCACCTTCGAGAACGAGATACGGACCTTCGGCCTCGAACCATGGGAGATGGCCGGCGACCCCGAGCTCTCCGCCTGGCTGCTGGGAGACGCCGAGCTCCAACCCGACATCGACTTCTCGATGTCGAACGAATGGGTGCTCGACCACTCGTTCACGATCCCGGCGAAGTTCATGACACCCGACCTGGACATCCCCATCGTGCCGATCCACACCAACGCCAACATCCCGCCGATCCCACGCGCGGAGCGGTATGCAGCCCTGGGCCGGTACCTCCGCCGCCGGATCGAGGCCGCCCCCTTCGAGCGCCGGGTGGCACTCATCGCCTCCGGGCACCTGGCGACCGAGATCGGAGGGCCACGCCAGTTCCTCGGTGGCGGTTCACCCGACCAGGAGTTCGACGACGCTGCTGTCGGGTGGATGAAGAATGGCGACATCGAAGGTGCAGTCGCCGGATGTACGTTCGAGCGGCTGGCGGCGGCAGGCAACGTCACAGGGCAATTCCTCAACTTCGTGACTGCGCTCGCCGCAGCGAACAAGCCCGCGAGCTTCGCCGAAGGGACTCCGTCGCGGTTCGCCAACGGCCCCTTCTTCTGGTGGGACGCATGAGCCGCTTCGAGATCAACAAGTTCTTGAGCCACGTGGAGGGGTCGGATCAGGCCGTCCGCTCCTATGTCGAAGATCCCGAGGGCTATCTCGCACGCTGGGAGAGCCGCAGCGAAGGATCCCGCCTCCCCGTCCCGGACGGTGGAAGCTTCACCGATGAGGAACGTGCTGCGCTGGTGACCCGAGACCACGCAGCGCTGTACCGGCTCGGCGCCCACCCGTATGTGCTGTGGCACTTCGTCGAGGCGGTCCGGGTCTGGACCGGCGAGACCACGTGGCCGGAGATGACGGAGCGGTACCGGTCCGACATATCCGGGATCGGCACGCCGAACATCGCCACCTGAAAACGGATCACAAAAGAGGGAGAACCATGAGAATCGGATGGATAGGTCTGGGAGACATGGGGCAGGTCATCGTCCCGCGTCTCATCGAGGCGGGCCACGACGTGACAGGCTGGAACAGAACCAGATCGAAGGCCGACCCGCTGATCGAACGGGGCATGGTGTGGGCGGACGCACCGAGAGATGTCGCCGATCGGTCGGACTTCGTGTTTTCGATGGTCACGAATGCCGAGGCGGTCGAAGCCATCGCACTCGGAGACGACGGCGTTGTCGCTGGGCTCGGTCCCGACGGGGTCTATCTGGACATGTCCACGATCGACCCCCTGGTGAGCCGACGGGTATCGGAGCAATTCGCCGAACGCGGACTGACGATGCTGGACGCCCCCCTCTCCGGGAGTCCGGTGACCGTAGCGCAAGGGACCGCCTCGACGATGGTCGGCGGTGATCGCGACGCCTTCGAGAGAGTCACACCCGTTTTGGAAGACATCGGCTCCAAGGTCAGCTACATCGGCCCTTCGGGAACGGCCGTACAGATGAAGGTCGCGATCAACCTGACGCTCATCGTGGAGATGGTGGTGTTCTGCGAGTCGGTCGCTCTGGCGGAGAAGGGCGGCGTCGACCGGGGAGTGGCCGTCGACGCAATGCTCAAGAGCGTGGTCGCCTCGCCCGTCATGGGATACCGGGGCCCGTTCATCCTGGAGATGCCGGACAAACCGCTGGCAGACGTGACCTTGCAGCAGAAAGACATGATCCTGGCGCTCGAAGTCGCCCGCAGGCAGGGCTCGCCCGCTCCGCTGGGAGCGGTCGCCAACGAATTGCTCAATGCTTGCCGCGGCCTCGGCATCGATCACCGCGACTTCGTGACCGTCTTCGACGTCTACCACCTGCTGGCAGGGATGCGATGAGCGAGCGGATCCACACCAGCCTGTCCGACGTGCCGGTCGTGGGAGGCTTACACGAAGACGAGGGATGGGTCGACATGCGGGTCCAGTTCCTGCTCGACGCAGAGAACACCGGCGCCGACGACTTCCTCCTCGGCTGGACCGTTCTCCCGCCCGGCGCCAGACACGACCGGCACCTCCACCACAATGCCGATGAGTTCTTCGTCGTGCTCAGGGGAGCGGGCCACATCTACACGGACACCGGCACCGAGCCCGCCTCGGAGGGGGACGTCATCTGGACACCCCGGGGCAAGTACCACGGCTTCGACAACACCGGTGACGACGACGCCGTCCTGGTGTGGGGGTGGAACGGCGCTGGTTCGCTCGAGGCATCCGGCTACGAGGTGCACCCCGAGGTGGCGCCGTGACCGACCCGTGGGAAGATCCGCGTGTGACTACGGGCCTGGAGCGCCAGTTGGAGGCGCGAGCCGACTCGATCGCCCGAGGCGCCGGCCACGTGGGTTGGAAGGTCGGGTTCGGCGCCCCAACCGCACTCGAGTTGATGCAGATCACCGCGCCGCTGCTGGGCTATC
>JAHEIN010000145.1 GCA_024639335.1 bacterium
GTATTCACCTTTGCCGGTGTCGAGATGGATGATCGGGGTGCCGGGCTGCCTGCGCCGGTCGATCGCCGGTACGACAACAAGACCGTCTGGGACACCACCGAACAGTTGATCCAACTCGGCGTCACCGCGGACGAACTGGACTACGAGTCGTTCTGGTTCACCGAGCACCACTTCCAGTACGAGGGATACGAAGTCACGCCGAACGGGATCCAGTTGTGCACCTGGCTGGCCGCGAAGACCCAGCAGATCAAGCTCGGCACGATGTTCAACGTGGTGCCGCAGTGGCACCCGCTCAGGCTCGCCGAGGACTTTGCAACACTCCACAACCTCTCGGGCGGTCGGGGGTTGCTCGGAGTCGGACGCGGGACGGTCCCCCGTGAAGTGCAATCACTCAGCCCCTTCGGCGTGTCGATCGGTTCGCACGACAACCCCGACCAGAAGGACGCCGACACGATCAACCGCGAGGTGTTCGCCGAGTCGATCGAGATCATGAAGAAAGCGCTCGACAACGAGACCTTCTCCCACGACGGCAAGTACTTCCAACTGCCCCCTCCCGGAATCCCCGACCGCGGTGACACCGTCAAGACGCTCACCCTGCTCCCCCGGCCGCTGTATCCGTATCAGATCTGGCAGCCGATCACGAGCCCACCCACCCTCGAATGGGTGCCTCGACAGGGCCACAGCGCCGTGTTCTGGAACCAGCATCACTCCTTCATCAAACGCTTCTGGGACCGCTACGGCGAGATCTGGGCGGAGACCCACGGACAGGACCTGGCGCCCTCGGAGAATCGAATGCTCGTGCTGTCGGTTCGGGTCGGTGACACCCGGGAGCAGGCCATCGAGTCGAGCCGCCCTGGGCATGACGAGTTCTGGAAGTTCCTCGGCCCCTACGGCTGGTCCCGTGGATACGCAGGGTCCGACGGCAAACCGGTCGGTCCCGGCTTGATCCCGACACTCGAGGAGTCCATCGAGAACAAGACCTGGGTCGTCGGCACTCCCGAGGACGTGGCGGAGGCCATCGCGTTCTATCGGGACGCGGTCGGCCTCGACTACATCACGTTGTTCCCACAGTTCGCAGGTGACCCTTACGGACTGGTCGAAGACCAGTTGCACCGGTTCCGCGAGGAAGTAGTTCCGCTCCTCTGATGCCGTCCACCGGCGATCCACTGCCCGTCCGACCGCGTGCGCTCGTGGTTCACGCGCATCCGAGCGCCACGTCCTTCAACCATCATCTGGCGCAGGTCACCGTGGATGCGCTCTCGGTGAACCACGACACCCAACTGATCGACCTCTACCGGATCGGCTTCACGCCGGAGATGACCCTCGAGGAGCATCGCCGCTATCACTCCGGTGACCCGATCGTCGATCCGACCGTCACGGCGCACGTCGATTCTCTGCTCGCTGCTGAAACACTCGCATTCGTCTTCCCGACCTGGTGGTCGGGACTCCCAGCGATGTTGAAAGGGTGGCTCGAGAAGGCGATGGTCCCGGGCGTGGCATTCGAGTTCGACGGTCGGGGAAGAGTCCGGCCCGCACTGCACAACGTGCAACGGGTGATCGGGGTCACCACATACGGGTCGCCGCGCTGGAAGATGGCCATCCTCGGCGACGGGGGGAGACGCACCCTGCTGCGAGCCCTGAGACTGAACGTGCCCCACCGTGTCGAGCGAATCTGGCTGGGGCTCCATGCGCTCGACGCGTCGACCGCTGAACAACGGCACGCCTTCGTCGAGCGCGTCGACGAGAGGTTGCGATCGCTGTGAGGGCGCTCATCGTCCACGCCCACCCAGATCGTGAGGCCTTCAGCGCACACCTCGCCGACGCAGTCAGGGATGGTCTCGATGCAGGCGGGCATGAACACCGCACGGTCGACCTCTACCGCGAAGGATTCCGTGCAGCGATGAGCGAGGACGAGTGGGCGCTGCATCGCCAGGCCCGAGATTCCAAACCCTGGACCGATGAGCACCACGAACTGCTGCAATGGGCCGACACCATCGTCTGGGTCTACCCCACGTGGTGGTCCGGCCCACCTGCGATTCTCAAGGGATGGGTCGACAGGGTGTGGACGAACGGCGTCGCATACCACCACACGGATCGAGGGTTGATCCCGGGGCCACTCACGCACATCCGACGAATGACCATCGTCACGACGCACGGATCGAGCCGCATCGTCAACATGCTGGAGGGCGATGTCGGCAAGAAGATGATCAGACGGACATTGCGCACGCTGTGCGGCTGGCGATGCCGAACTCGATGGCTGGCGATGTACGACATCGATCGGTCCACCCCGGCGGATCGCATCCGGTTCTCGGCATCGGTTCGCCGGAACTTCGCTCGCTGATCACTCCTCCGAACGCTTGGGACCATCGGCTCTGGCATCGGCCGACGCGTCCCCTGGACGATGGACTCCCGGAGAAGAGGGAGCGACGGATGGACGGGTTCAACTTCACAGAAGAAGAATGGAAGTCGGTACGGATCGCGCCGTGGATCGTCGGCACAGCGGTCATCGATGCCGACGGAGGCAGCCCGTTCTCCGTGCTCAGAGAGATCGGCGCAGTCGACAGACAAATCGATCAGGCTCTGCGCTCAACGGAGCATCGGACGCTCGTCAAGACGATCGCTCGCGATCTGAGAGATGCGCCGGGGTCGGGTCCGCTCGTCGAGCCAGAGCGTCTCGCGGATTGGCAGGAGCAGCTGAGGAACGCGCTGGACATCGTCGACGCCAAGGCTCCAGGAGCGGACAACCGTGACCTTCGCGAATGGCTCTACGAGATCGCAGTAGACACCGCCGACGCGGCACGAGACCACTGGCGAGTCCGGGGACCACGGGTCTCGGGCGAGGAGCAGGAGGTCCTCAACGAGCTGGGGGCGACCCTTGACGTCGGATGATCGACGAACGCAGGCTGCAGCCGGTGCTGAGCGAGCGCATCGCTGAAGTGGCCCGCAACGACTTCCCCGAATCCGAGCTGGGAACGGCACTGTGGCTCCTGCGCGGGTGCGCCGACGACGCCGATCGGATGGGCGCATTGCCGGGTGCGGACGGTGACACCAGTCTCATTCGACCACAGAGGACCTATGTCGCAGATCCACACTGCGCTCGAGGCTGTTGAGCCGGCCGGCTCACGCCGGGAATCTGGCCACCTCGGCGAGCGCCATGGTCAAATAGTTCACTGAAGATTCGAAGATCGCTGCGCCGATCTCGGAGGTCGAACCGGCAGGATCGCCGATGTGACCCAGCTCCGTGAAGTCATCCGACAACCAGCCGAAGGTGACCGGGCCGCCGAATCTCACAAACCGGTTGTCCGACAGCGCGACCGGCACCGAGGCCGCTGGGAGCTCATCGCTCACCAGCTCAGGTTCCAGGAACATCATCAGCGACGTTTCCAGATGGCCGCCGTGGACGCCCATGCCGAGCTCGGATTGCGCCGACTCGCCCCCTTGATCGGGAGGGAGCATTGGATGCATGAGGAACGTCGAGAGCCCGTGTGCGAGCCTCAGATCCCGGCACGCCACGTTCAGGAGCGAGCTGTTGCCACCATGCCCGTTGAGGAACACGAGCTTCCGTGCCGGCAGCGTTGCCAGTGATCGACCGAGATCGTCGAGAACGGCGAGCAATGTCCTTGCGGTCAGCCAGATTGTCCCGGGAGCCCAGGCGTGCTCGTTCGACTTCGTGTAGGCCAGCGGCGGCAGAAGCCACAGGTCGAAGCGTTCGCCGTGCCTGCGGACGAGCTCTTCGGCGGTTCGCGTCGGGATGACGAGATCGGTGTTCAGCGGCAGGTGGGGCCCGTGCTGCTCGATGGCGCCCACCGGCTGGATCATGATCGACGACTCCGTGATCCGATCGATCTCGGAAAGTTTCAGCTCGGCCAGTCGGCGGGTCATCTTCACCTTCTCGTAACGATTCCGGCGGGCGGCGCCCGGAACCCGAACGCTACACTCGCCGTTCTGCGATCCCCTGGCCCCCAATGAGCACTGCAGACGGTTCCACGTTGGTCTTCGATTCTGTCGGCATGGTCTATCCCGACGGCACCGAGGCGCTCAAGGACATCTCCTTCCAGGTCTCCCCCGGCGAGTTCGTCACTGTCGTCGGACCGTCGGGATGTGGCAAATCCACCCTGCTCAAGCTCGCCTCCGGGCTGCTCGACCACACGTCTGGGAGCGTCAACATCGACCGCGACCGGATCGGTTACGTGTTCCAGGACGCCACGCTTCTTCCGTGGCGCACGGTTCAGAAGAACGTCGAGTTGCTCGCCGAGCTGCACGACATCGACGCCGCGGAGCGGACCAGGAGAGCACGAGAAGCCATCGATCTCGTCGACCTGTCAGGATTCGAGAAACACCATCCCAAGCGGCTGTCCGGCGGAATGAAGATGCGGGTGAGCCTCGCCCGCTCACTCACACTGGACCCGTCCGTGTTTCTCTTCGACGAGCCGTTCGGCGCGCTCGACGAGATCACCAGGGAACGCCTCAACGACGAGGTGCTCGAGTTGTTCGCGCTCAAGCGATTCGCCGGCCTCTTCATCACCCATTCGATCTATGAGGCGATCTACATGTCCACCAGAGTGCTCGTGATGTCTGCGCGGCCCGGCCGGGTCATCGCCGAATTCGAAGTCCCCTACGGTTTTCCCAGGGACGAGCACTTCCGTTTCTCCCCGGAGTTCGCCGAGCTCTCCGGTGAGGTGTCGGAAGCATTGAGAATGTCGTATGCATGATGTGCGCTCCACGCCTCACGCACCACGCTGCACGCCGATCCGGTCAGGGTGAACGCCGATGACTGATACGCAGCGTCCGGTCGACGCCCCGTCATCAACTCCTCGCCAGGTACCGGACGAGATTGCAGCCACATCAGCGGTGTTCTATCCCGCCGGCGGGACGCTCATGCAGAAGCTGAGGCTGTTGGTGGGGCCTCTGGCGGTGTTCGGGGCGGTCATCGGGGTTTGGTATCTGTTGTCGTGGCGGTATTTGGCGCCGCTGCTCGGGCGCGATGGGGGCGCAGAGGCGGCGGAGCGGCTCCGCAACACGCTCCTTCCCTACCCGCATGACATCGTCAGCGAGTCGTTCCTCAATGGAGAGAACCTGGCGGAGCTACTCGGTGGGTTGTGGCTCGATGTCAAGTTGTCGTTCTTCGGGCTTGCGATCGCTGCGATCATCGGTATCTCTGGCGCCGTGGCGATGAGCCAGGCCAAGTGGGTCGAGCGGTCCTTTTACCCATACGCCGTGTTCGTGCAGACCGTGCCGATCCTGGCCCTCGTTCCCTTGATCGGGCTCTTCTTCGGCTTCGGGTTCGGGGCTCGACTCCTCGTGGTCGTGATCATCAGCCTCTTCCCGATCATCACCAACACGCTGTTCGGCCTCCGCAGCGCCGAGCGGGGACTCCACGACATCTTCACGCTTCACGAGGCCTCTCGATGGACCCGTTTCGTCAAACTGCAACTGCCGGCGTCCATCCCGGCGATGATGACCGGCTTTCAGATCTCGGCCGGCCTGTCGGTCATCGGCGCGATCGTCGGTGACTTCTTCTTCGGCAGGGGCGAGCGGGGGCTCGGCAACCTGATCCAGTTCTACGTGAACCGGCTTCAGCCCGAACAACTCTGGGGCGCTCTGACGTTCTCGACGCTGCTCGGGCTGTTCGTGTTCGTGCTCTTCGGCTGGCTGCGGACCCGTCTGACCGCCTCCTGGTACGAGGGATCCGAAACCTGATCGCAACACTCCGGCCATGGTTCGCACCCGAGCAGTGAGATTTCCTGACACATCAGGAGAAACCCAACACCCCACGACATGGAGACACCCACATGAGTCAACGAATGCGCTGGACCGCTCTGATGGTTGCGCTGATGCTCGTGGTGGCGGCGTGTGGCGGCGACGATGCCGGCACCGACGAAACCACGACGACGGCGGCGCCCGCTCCGACCACCACGGCAGCCGCGACGACCGAGACGACCGAAGCAATGGCCGAGGACACGACCACCACCGGCGCGATGGAAGAGACGGCCGGAGACCTGTCGCAATGCCCGAATCCGATCGTCATGCAGACCGACTGGTTCCCCGAGCCAGAGCACGGCGCGCTCTACAACCTCACGGCGGGTGAGGGATCGATCGATCCTGAGAGCGGAGCGTTCACCGGTCCGTTGGCGGCTGATCCGTCGATCACCGTCGAGATCCGGGCGGGCGGGCCCTACATCGGCTTCCAGCCGACGGTGTCATTGATGTATTCCGACGACTCGATTTTCCTGGGCTATGTCAACACCGACGAGCAGATTGCCACGTTCGAGGAAACCCCAACGGTCGCCGTGATGGCTCCACTCGAGAAGAATCCGCAGATCTTGATGTGGGATCCCGAGACCTATGACTTCGAGTCCTTCACCGATATCGGAGAGTCGGGGGCCACGGTCAACGTGTTTGCCGGTCAGTTCTACACCGAGTACCTCGTTGGGACCGGGCAGCTCAATTCCGACCAGATCGACCCGTCGTATGACGGCGGGCCCACTCGCTTCATCAACGAGGACGGAGCGCTGGTGCAGCAGGGGTTCGCGACCCAGGAGCCATACAACTACGAGAACAGCTTCGAGGATTGGGGACGGCCGGTCGACTTCCTGCTGATCCACGACTCGGGATACGAGCTCTACCAGGGCGCGCTCGGGATCCGCACCGACAAGCTGGACGCCGCTGCAGAAGCGTGTCTCACGGCGCTCGTTCCGCTGATCCAACAATCGGCCGTCGAATTCCAGAACGATCCCACCGCCACCAACGCTGCGATCCTCCAGGCCGTCATCGACCTGAACTCGTTCTGGGTCTTGACCGAGGACAGCGTCGCCAGCACGGTTGCGATGATGGACTCGCTGG
>JAHEIN010000146.1 GCA_024639335.1 bacterium
ATCAATCTCCGAACTCGATGCCCAGGCGCCGGGCCGATTCGATCCACGGGTGGTCGAGCGGCACCGACTTGCGGTTTCCGGCGATCTTCTTGAGTGGGACCTGGACGGCCTCTCCGTTCCGCGCAGCGATCATCACGCCGGTCTTTCCTTCGGCGATGGAGTCGGTGGCGGCGGTGCCGAGCTGGGTGGCGAGCAGCCGATCGGCCGTGGACGGCGACCCGCCCCGCTGTACGTGACCGAGGATCGTGACTCGAGCCTCCAGCCCGGTCAGCTCCTCGAGCTGGTCGGCGAGGTGCTCGGTGGAGTGCTTGCGGCCGATGTGGAACGCCTCCAGCTCGGCCCGCAGTTCGGAGTCGTCGGCGTCGTCGTCGAGCCCGTCGATCTGCGTTCGAATCTCCTCGTGTCGTCTGCGGTCCGCGGCCGACATCGCTCCCTCGGCGACTGCGACGATCGAGAAGCTCGAACCTTCAGCCTTCCGCCGGAGGATCGATTCCGCAACGGCCTCGACCTCGAACGGGATCTCGGGCAGCAGGATGGAATCGGCGCCCCCCGCCAGCCCTGCCCCCAGCGTCAGCCAGCCCGTGTTGTGCCCCATCACCTCGGCGATCATGATCCGGTGATGCGAGTGGGCCGTCGAGTGCAGTCGATCGATCGCATCGGTTGCGATGGTCATGGCAGTGTCGTATCCGAAGGTGGTGTCGGTTCCCCAGACGTCATTGTCGATCGTTTTGGGGAGCGTGACGACGGGGATGCCGACCTTGTGGAGCCGGTAGGCGTTCTTCATCGTTCCGCCACCGCCGAGACAGACCACCGCTGCGAGATCGTGGTCCTCGACAACACGCTGGATCATGGGACGCATGTCGATCTTCTGACCGTCGCCGACATCGACCTTGTGTACTTTTATGCGGCTCGTCCCGAGGATGGTTCCGCCCCGCGAAAGGATGCCGGAGAGTGAGTCACCGTCCAGCCGAACGTGGCGGTTCTGGATCAGCCCGGAGAAGCCGTCCTTGAAACCGATGACGTGCATGTCATAGTGCTGCTGGGCGGCCTTGCCGACTGCCCGGATCGCAGCGTTCAGGCCCGGCGAGTCTCCGCCCGCGGTGAGGATCCCGATTGTCTTTGCCATGCCCGCGAGCGTAGGCGGGTCAGCCAGGCGAAAACCAATGGAGAGGTTGGCTCTGCGCCACGTCGCACCCAGTCACTCGACAAGCGCACGCCGCATACCGCAAGGCGCACGCACCGCACATCAAACCGCACGGCGTGGTGCGTGTGGCGTGAAGCGCTTTCAGTGCTCGAGACGGCGGGGGATTGCGTTGTAGAACGTCTCGGTGGCGACCTCGAGATCGACCGCACCGCGGGCGCCCTTGCGCTCGAAGCTGATCTCGGTTCCGCCGAAGATGCCGAACCGTTTGGCGGGAAGGCCCGCTTCCCCGGCGATGGTTGCGACCGCCTCGGTGTGCTCGGTCGGGACCGCAGCGACGAAGCGATGGGGATCCTCGCAGAAGAGACTGCGCCAGTCCTCGTAGCTGGCGGTGACACCGACCTGTGAGGCGATGCACAGTTCCGACACCGCGATGATCAGGCCGCCATCGGAGATGTCGTGTAATGCAGGGCTGAGACTTTCTGCGGCCAGGCGGATGGCGACCTCGATCGCAGCCTTGGCCATGGTGGGATCCGGCGGGCTTGGTCGCCCTCCGACATGGCCAAAGGTGATCTGTTCGAATGCGGAGCCCGCCAGGTTGATCGCCCGTTCCGGACCGAAGACCCAGAGTTCCATCCCATCGGCCACCCGGTCGTGTCGAGGGGGCTCTGCCGGGATGGGATCGGCGAGTCCCAGCATCCCGACGACCGGCGTCGGGTAGATGTCCAATCCGTCGGTCTCGTTGTAGAAGCTGACATTCCCGCCCACGACCGGTACGCCAAGCCGCTCACATGCCTCGGAGATGCCTTCGACCGTCTCACGGAACTGCCACATCACGTCGGGCTTCTCGGGATTGCCGAAGTTCAGGTTGTCGACGAGCGCCATCGGCTTGGCGCCTGTCATTGCCACGTTCAGCGCAGACTCGTACACCAATCGTGCTCCGCCGCGCCACGGGTCCAGGTAGCACAGACGTCCGTCGCCGTCGGTCGAGACGGCGAGGCCCTTCTCCGTCCCCTTGATCCTGAGCAGCGACCCGTCGTGGCCGGGCCCCACGACCGTATTGAGGAAGAGCATGTGGTCGTACTGCTCGTATGCCCAGGCTGGTGATGCGATCGACGGATCGTCGAGCATCTTGAGCAGCGAATCGGCGATCCCCGGTCTCGCCACGAACGTGAGCGTGTTCGACCACAGGTCTTCCATCCAGCCGGGCTCTCCGAGCGGACGGTCGTACTTGGGCGCATCTTCAGACAACGATGCCGCCGGGAGCTGTGCAACCAACTCGCCGTCGTGATAGACATCCAGGGAGCCGCCGCCCTGGACCTCGCCAACGACAGAAGCATCGATCTCCCACTTCTCCGCCACGCCGAGCACGATGTCGACGTTGTCGGGATGGACGAAGGCCATCATCCGTTCTTGTGATTCCGACATCAAGAGTTCCGGCGCGGACATCCCTTCTTCGCGGACGTGTACCTGGTTCAGGTCGACCGTCATCCCGGCTTTGGCACGAGCGGCCGGCTCGGAGAACGCACACGACAGTCCGGCTGCACCGAGGTCCTGGACCCCGACCACCAGCTTCTCGCGGTACAACTCCAGGCAGGCCTCGATGAGTTTCTTCTCTTCGAACGGATCCCCGACCTGCACCGACGGCCTCTTGGTTCCCGACTCCTCGTCGAAGCTGGCAGAAGCGAGTACCGACGCCCCGCCGATGCCGTCGCGTCCGGTTGCTGCTCCCAAGAGGACGGCGATCGATCCGGGCTCTCCTGCCGTCCCGAGCACCAGTTCGTCCTCCCGCAGGATGCCGAGGCACATGACGTTGACGAGCGGATTCCCGGTGTAGCACTCCTCGAAGGCGATCTCGCCGCCAACGGTCGGCACCCCCACCGCATTGCCATAGCCCGCGATCCCCGCGACAACGCCGTTCAGCAAGTAGCGATTCTTCGGCTGGTCGAGCGGGCCGAACCGGATCTGATCCCACAGGGCGATGGGGCGTGCACCCATCGTGAAGACGTCTCTCAGGATCCCGCCGACGCCGGTCGCCGCTCCCTGGTACGGCTCGACGAAGGAAGGGTGATTGTGGCTCTCGATCCGCAACGCCGCCAGCCATCCATCACCGAGATCGACGACGCCGGCGTTCTCGCCCGGCCCCACGACGACCCACGGGGCCTCGGTGGGGAAACGGCTGAGATGGGTGCGCGACGACTTGTACGAGCAGTGCTCGGACCACATCACCGAATACATCGCGAGCTCAGCCGAGCGAGGCTCTCGACCGAGGATCTCGCAGACCTTGCGGTATTCATCGTCGGTCATGCCGAGAAGTCGATGAACCGGTGGCGGACGGTCGTCGGTTGGCTCCTCGGGGAGTGCGTTCTCTTCGGGTGCCAGCTCGGTGTTCGAAGTCATTGCCACATTCGGTCGACGCCGCACGAGAGCTTAGGCCACCCTCGGCGAAGGGGAAGACGCACATCGTGGGTCTGGAGACCAGTTCGTCTCAGCGCCGAGAGACGTTTCCCGACCCCGAGGACTCGACTGAGACGCTCGGGTTGCCCAGGTACTCCACGTTGCCGGAGCCGCTCGCGTCGACGGTGAGGATCTCGCTCACGCTCACTGTGGCGCTCCCCGAGCCGGAGATGTCCACAATGGCGGTTTCGGTCCCGAGACGCTCGCCGTCGAAGGCTCCCGATCCACTGATGGAGAGGTCGAGCGAATCGGCATCGCCCGTCATCGTCACCGCACCGGAGCCGCTGATCCTGGCGAGGACATCCTCGGCCACGATCCCTGACACCTCGGCGGCTCCAGAGCCGCTCACGTCGACTTCGAAATCGGCGGTCTCGAAGTCCGACGCCGTCACGGCGCCGCTCCCCGAGATCTCGATGGCTTCGAGCACCTTCATCGTGAGCGTGTAGACGATGTCCTCGGTTGGCCTGATGGGGCGGTCCGTGCCGAGGATCAGCCGCCCGTTCCTGACCTCGTTCGTCAGCAGATCGATGATGTTGTCCTCGGCCTCGATCGTCAATGTCTCCGTGCCATCCACCGTGATCCGGACTTTGCCGGTTCCGCGGAGCTCGACCTCGTCGAAACCAGCCACCGATCGCGTCTCAGTGATCACTTCACCTGAACCGGTGGTGCACGCCGGCAGCAGCGATGGCACCAGCACGCAAATCACAACCACGTAGGAGGGTCTCATGCCGTCTCCGTTCGAGTCGTACGGGCAATGACAACGTGCGCCTCCGGTACACCCTCCGGCAAGGGCAAGAAGTCCATCGGTCCGACGTGCGGCGTCGTTTCAGCCGGTCATCGCCGACAGCAGCACCGCGCCGTCCGCCGAGCCGAGAAGCTCCTCGATGGCCCGCTCCGGATGGGGCATGATGCCCACCACATTGCCGGCCTCGTTGGCGACGGCAGCGGCACGTCCCTGGCTCCCGTTGGGGTCGTCGACGTACTGCATCACGACACGCCCGGTCCCGCTCGGATCGACCCAGTTGCCGTCGAATGAGTTGAGCGGGATCCGCAGTCGCTGGCCGAGTTCGGCGTTCCTGGTCAACACGGTCTCGGTGTCGGTCACCTCGACCTCGACCTCGCGGCAGATGAACGCAAGATCGCGATTGGCGATCAGCGCGCCCGGGAGCAGACCGGCTTCGCAGAGGATTTGGAAACCATTGCAGATGCCGACGACGGGCAGACCTTCCTGGGCCATGCGCTTCACCTCGTTCATCACCGGTGAGAACCTTGCGACGGCACCTACGCGTAGATAGTCACCATGGGCGAAGCCGCCCGGAAGCAACACCGAGTCGAACCGGCTCAGGTCGGTCTCGCGATGCCAGACCAACTCGCTCTCGATCCCGACGCGGTCGAGGGCGTAGACCACGTCGTGTTCACAGTTCGTGCCTGGAAAGACGGCTACGGCAGCCGTCACTTGTGGATCTCCACGTGATAGTCCTCGAGGACGGGGTTGACGAGGACGGCGTTGCACATCGAGTCGACCTGGTACTCCACCTCTTCGGGGTCGTCGTTGTCGATGTCGAGATGAATCGTCCGATCGATGCGCACCTGACGCACCTTGTCGTATTGGAGGTCGGCCAGCGCTCTGGAAACCGCCTTGCCCTGGGGATCGGCGATCTCGGGCCGCCGCGTCACGTGTACCGTCACTCTCATGCAATCGTCTCCAACGGGTGGTTCTGGGACGGCCGGCTTTCGAACCTCCGTCCGGTGATGACTTCGTATGCCTCGATGTAGCGGGATCGCGTGTTCGCGATGACTTCGTCGGTCAGCCTGGGTGGCGGCGGCGTGTGATCCCAGCCGGTCGAGTCGAGCCAATCGCGCAGGTACTGCTTGTCGTAGCTGGGCATGACCGATCCCGCCGAGTAGGACTCCGCCGGCCAGTAGCGCGACGAATCGGGAGTGAGAACCTCGTCGCAGAGCGTCAGGACGCCGTCGACCACGCCGAACTCGAGCTTGGTGTCGGCGATGATGAGCCCCCGTTCTTCGACGTGTGCGCCTGCTCGGTCGTAGATCGAGATCGACAGTGATCGGAGCGTCTCGTAGAGGTCGTCGCCGACGAGCGCCCGTGCCTCTGCCTCGGTGAGGTTCTCGTCGTGCCCGGACTCGGCCTTGGTGGCCGGGGTGAACAGAGGTTGCTCCAGTTTCGATCCCCGGACCAGGCCGGCCGGAAGATGCTCGGTTGAGGGGCCGCCGCCGGCGACATACTCCCGCCATGAGGATCCGTAGAGGTATCCCCGCACGACACACTCGATGGGGAGCATCTCCGCCTTCCGGACCACCATCGAGCGTCCTGCCAGCCATTCGGGGTCGAGACCGACGTCGACGCCTCCAAGCGACCGGGCTGCCACGTGGTTGGGGACGTCGAGGAGATCGAAGAAGTACGCCGAGAGCTGGGTCAGCACCCTGCCTTTGTCCGGGATCGGCTGGCTCATGATCACGTCGTAAGCAGAGATCCGATCGGTCGCCACGAACAACAGATGTTCGGAATCGATCTCATAGATCTCCCGAACCTTCCCCGAGGCGATGTGTTCGACCGGCACCGAGGTCAGGCTAGCGGTGAGGTACCGGCGCCTCGGAAGCCTCTGACGGAGTGAAGCCCCCTACCTCCCTACCCCCGTTGTTTCCGTGCCGTCGTTTCGACGCCGCCACCTGCAGACAGAACGGCGTCTCGCTCCTCGGACGGCAGGAGCCTCTCCCCTCGGCGAACACCTATCCCGGGCGCTCTACGTGGCCGCCGAACTGCTCTCGCATCGCCGACAGCAGCTTGTCTCCGTAGTCCCCTTGATCCCGAGAGCTGAAACGTTGGTGCAGCGACTATGCCAACACGTTGATCGGGACGCCGAGGTCGACGGCTGCCTGAACCGTCCAGCGACCCTCGCCCGAATCGGAGACGTGACCGGTGAAGTCGTCGAGCGCCGGGTCTTCATGGAGCGCGGCTGCGGTGAGATCGAGCAGCCACGACCCGATCACGCTTCCTCGCCGCCAGACCTCTGCGATCTCCGGGATGTCGAAAGGGTTTGGCGGCGATCCGACTAACGCTTCGTGTAGTGGGTGTCGGAGAGTTCCCTGAGGCGGGCGGCTGCCTCTTCGGCCGTGATGTCACGCTGGGACTCACCGAGCAGTTCGTACCCCACCATGAACTTGCGCACCGACGCCGACCGCAGCAGCGGTGGATAGAAATGGGCGTGA
>JAHEIN010000147.1 GCA_024639335.1 bacterium
CGGCTCTGGCCGAGCAAGCAACGACTCGTCGTCGACGCGGCGCGGTTGCGGTTCGGGCCGGTCGAGGTTCGAGACCTCGGGTCGTTCGAGAAGGAGATCCGCTGGATTCTCGAACATCGACTCGCCGACTACCGCGAAGCGGGCACGCTCCAATTGGTCGCCAGCCTCGTCGGGGCCGCAACGACCGATGCGACACTCAAGGCGGTCTTCGAGGAGTGGATCGACCAGCTCAGCGATTCGATCCACCGTGCGATCGAGCGCGGCATCGCCCGCGGCGACGTTCATGCCGACGTCGACACGTTTGCACTCGAGAGCCTCATTGCCGGTGTCGTGGCCCGCACCGTGGTGACCCAGACGAGCTTCGCATCGGCCACCGTCGATGAGTTGGCGGTGCTCATTGCCTGCGCAGCTCGGGAACCGGCCGGCCTGGCAAAACGAGGTCGGGAGGCCTCTTGAGCACGGTGATGTTGACCGGCGTCGGCGATCTCGGCGGCTGGGCCCTCGAGTTCCTGGCGCGAACCGAGGGCGTCGACCGAATCGTCACGGTCAAGCGCAGCCCTTGGTCGGGCCCGTCCAAATCGGCGATGGCGATGATGGGGTCGGTGTTCCAGGGGCACACCAAGGCCTTCGAGCACCATCAGGTCGACCTGGCCGACACCGATCTCATGGCGCGGCTGCTCGACGGTGTGCGGCCTGACGCCATCCTGCATTCGGCGACCGTGCAGTCACCGCGCCGGTTCATGAACGCCGACGTCGAACCGGCCCGTCGCGCCGCCATCCGATCGGCGACGTTCGGAATGTGGCTGCCGTGGCATCTGCTGCCGGCGGTGCAGCTCACCGAGGCGATCGACAAGTCGGGGATAGAGACCCATGTCGTCAACGCTTCGTTCCCCGACGTGGTCAACGCTGTCGTCTGGAAGCACTTCGGTCACGGACCAGCCGCCGGTGCGGGCAACGTCGAGGTCTGTGCCGCCCGAATCCTCCGCTACGCGATGGAGACGTCGAGCGCGCCGGCCGACGAGATCTCGGTGTCGCTCGTCGGATCACACGCTCTTCTTGCCTACGGGCCCGCGGCAGGCGTGCCGCATCACTTCGAGCTGAGGATCGCGGGCCGTGACGTGACTGATGACCACGATCTGAACACGATCCTCATGTCGTGGCCCGAACCCATCAACTGGGGCAAGGCCGACGTGTTCTCCCTCTTCGCTGCCTCGGCGGTGAAGAACGTCGTGGCGTTGCTCGGAACGGGCACCACCCGCACCCACGTGACCAGTCCCTTCGGATTGCCTGGTGGGTATCCCGCGCACGTCGAAGGTGGGCGAATTCTGCCGCACCTCCCCGATGGTCTCGGCCTCGACGAGGCGGTCGCCATGAACGAGGCCGCGGCCCGATGGGACGGAATCGATCGGATCGACTCCGACGGGACCGTGGTCTACACCGCCGAAGCCGGCACCGCGATGGCCGAGCTCGGCCATCGCTGCGAAGCGGTCACGATCGACGGACTTGCTTTGCAGAGCGAGCGTCTCCAGAGTGTCTACGAGTCACTGACCACGACGAGGTAACCATGCCCAGCTACATCCGCAAGCCACTGGAGGGTCTGTTCCCGCTGATTCCCCTCAGCCTCCACGACAACGAGGAGATCGACCTCGACGGTGTCCGTCGAAGTATCGAGCTGGTGGCCGCAGGTACGGCTCCCGGTTGCATCGTCTTCGGTTCGATGGGGCAGATGACCAGCGTTTCTGAGACCGAGTTCGACGCCGTGTGCGAGACGGCGGTCGACGCTGCGCACGAAGCGGGAATCGCCGTCGTCGTCGGCAGCACGGCTGCGTATCAGCGCGAGGCGCTGCGGCGGGCTCGCTTTGCCGAGCGGGCGGGAGCCGACGGATCGATGCTCGCGGCCCCGTACGCGCTGCCGGTCACCGAGGACTGGGCGAAGGATTTCTTCATCGAGATCGCCGAGTCGCTCGACGGCGACATGGCGCTCATGCTCTACAACTACTCACCGCTCAATGGGCTGAACGTCACGCCACAGCTGTGGGAACGCCTGCTCGAGATCGACAACATCAAGGCGGTCAAGGAGTCGAACACTGCGCTGCCTCACTTCGACGAGGTTCTGCTCAGAATCGCCGATCGCGTCAGTGTCTTCTCGGGCAACGACCCGGCGTTCTTCCACGCATCGACGCTGGGCGCAGTCGGCGCGACCGGAATCTTCAGTTGGGCGGGACTGACAACCGGCACGCGATTCATCGACGAGTGCCGAAAGGGGAACCAGAACGACCCCTGGGTCCGACGCGCCTTCGCCGCATTGCAGCAGCTGTCCGCCGAAATTCGGCGTCCCGGCATGCCGAGCATGCTCTCCCACGAACATGGGTACCTGAATGCACTCTCGGAATTGGGTGGGGCCACGCCTGGCTCGCCTCGGAGGCCATACCAGCGCATTCCAACCGAGGCCGTCGATGCATTGAAACAGGCGGCCACGCCGTTGCAGGCACTCGAAGCCGAACTGTGACGTCGGAGCTGCGGCCTCCTGGCGAGATCCTGGTCGTGTCGCGCTCCGAGGTCGAGGCCCTGCTCACTCCGGCCGCGTGTCTCGAACGGGTGCTCGAGACGTTTCGATGGGTCGGCTCGGGCGAGGTCGAACAGGTCAACCCGGTCAACCTGTACGTTCACGACCGATCAGGACCCGAGCCCGAGTTCGGACATGGGGTCGTCCAGGCGTTCCCGGCGATGATCCGCCCACTGCAACGGGCCGCGGTGAAGTGGCTCGGCAGCTATCGGCAGAATCCTCGTCGTGGCCTGCCCGCCATCTCCGCCCTCGACCTCGTCACCGACACCGAAACCGGGATGCCGCTCGCGCTCGTCGATGGAACCTCGGTCACGAACATGCGCACCGGAGGCCATGCGGCGGTCGGAGCGCTGCACCTGGCCCGGCCCGACTCACACTCGGTGGCCATCGTGGGGTGCGGCAACGAGGGGCGCACCCACCTGCGCCTCCTGAACGAGTTGTTCCCCATCACGTCGGTCATCGCCTTCGATGTCAGTGCCGCCCAGCTCGACGACTTCGAGCGAGACGTCGACACCTGGTTCGGCCTCGAGACCACCCGCGCCCCGAGCGTCGAGGCAGCCGTGGCCGATGCCGACATCGTCTGCGTCGTGACGACTGCCCCGGCGCCGGTTCTGATGGAAGAGTGGATCCATCCTGGTACTCACGTCTGCGCCGCCACCGGCTTCCGAGACGTCGACAAGGCATGTGCGAAGGAGTTCGACAAGTGGGTGGTGGGTTGGTACGGCCGCGACCTGGAGTGGATCGAAGGGCCCGAGGTCGGCAAGCTGGGCGGTCTGCAGCCGGGTGATCTGACCAAGGCCGATGTGCATGCGGACATTGCATCCGAGCTCCTTTCCGGTGCCCGTCCTGGTCGGGAGAGTGCGACCGAGCGGACGATCATGACGCACATGGGAATGCCGGCCCTCGACGCCGCAGTGGCCTCGCTCGTCTACGACATGGCGGTTGCCGAGGGCGCCGGCACCCGGATTACACTCTTTTGACATGACCCCCGCCACCGAAGAGCCAACTGACGAATCGGCAATGGTCGGCGTCGTGCACGGTGTCGACCTCGCCCTCCTCGCCGCTGCGCTCGACGAGGTCCGCCCGACGCTTCAATCCGACGGCGGCGACATGACGTTTCGCGGCGTCGACGAACGCGGAATCGTGAGCGTCGAACTGACCGGAGCCTGCGGAACGTGTCCGCTCTCGGCCATGACCCTCGTCTTCGGGATCGAGCAGGTCGTACTCCAGAAGGTGCCTGGCGTCCTCGGAGTGGTGGCGTGCTCGCCGGCCATACCCGAGCTCCCCGACCTCGGCCGCTAGCGGCCATTCACGTCAGCCAGCCACCGTCCACCACGAGTACGTGGCCGGTGACGTACGACGATGCCGGCGACGTCAAGAAGTCGACGGCATTGGCCATCTCGTGCGGCGAACCGAGCCGCCCCAGCGGGATGTGGGTCTTGGCCAGAGTCTCGAGCTCGTCGACGTCGGGGGCCAACGATCGGGTGAGGTCGGTCGCCACGGTTCCCGGGGCGATCGCGTTCACCCGGATGCCGCAGGGCGCCAACTCGCGAGCGGCGGCGACGGTGAGCATGCGAACAGCACCCTTCGAGGCGTCGTAGGGCACCATCGGTTGCGTCGACGCCGTGAACGCCGACGTCGAGGCCAGGCTGACGATGGTTCCCTGTCGGCGGGGAATCATGACCCGCGCCGCGGCTTGCAGGACGAAGAATGCGCCGCGGAAGTTCACTGCCATCAGGGCGTCGAACCGCTCCGGGGTGACATCGACCAGGGGGGTGATCCAACCCACGCCGGCGTTGTTCACCACCGTGGACAGTGGAATCTCCGCGTCGGCGCGACCGACGACGTCGGCAATGGCCTCGACGTCGGTCACATCGAGCCCGATGGCGCGAACGTCGAGGTGCTGACCCTGGAGCTCGTGCGCCGTGCGCTGGGCCTCGTCCGGATCGACGTCGGTCAAGAAGACCGTGTCGCCGCGGCGGGCGAGCCGCTCGACGATGGCGCGGCCGATGCCCCTGGCGCCTCCGGTCACCAGGGCGCCGGCGGGTCTCGAGTCGGTCACGTCACCCATCGGCTCGGCTCGCCCATCAGCTCGACGGGACGGCGGCGACGCAGCTGATCTGGACCTTGGCGCCCTTCCAGAGAAACGCGACGCCGTAGCTCGTTCGCGCCGGCTGCGGCGGATGGAATCGCTCACCGTAGATCGTGTTCATCGCATCGAGATCGCTCTCATCGACGAACTGCACCTCGGTGTGCGCGACATCGGCCAAGCCACATCCGACCTCGGCGAGAATGTGCTCGAGGTTCGTGATGGCCTGGTGAAACTCCGAAGAGAAGCCCCCGGCGACGAAGTCACCCGTCTCGGCGTCGCGGCCGATCTGGCCGGTGACCCAGGCCAGACCCCCATGGACACGGACGTGCGGGTACGGCCCGCGAGGCTCAGGGGCCGCCGCGGTGGTGAGGGTCGGGTCGGTCATCGTGGTCTCCTCTCGATGAGCGCAGTGGCCGAGCGCTCAGGTCCGTCGTCGCGGGCCCAATCGACGTCGACGATCACGTCGGTCACGCCGATCCGGCCCAGCGAGTCGAGGTGTTCAGCCACCACCTCGGGTGTTTCCGCCGACTCGACCAACCGGACGACGACGCGCAGTCGGGTCGGGTCCCTTCCGACCGTTTCGGCGGCGGCTCTCATGGTTCCGATTCCCTGCTCGAGGGCCGTGACATCGATCGACCGTGCCGACTGCTGGGCCAGCCAGCCGTCGCCGCGGCCACCGGCGCGGCGAAGGGCCGGGCGGCTGTGTCCGCCGAGCAGAAACGGAATGTGATGAGCCGGCACGGGATAGCACTGCACACCGGCAGGTAGCTGGTAGTGCGTCCCGTCGAACGCCGCCGGCGCTCCCGTCCAGCACGCCCGGGCCAGATCCATCCACTCGTCGAGCCGGCGGCCGCGAGTCTCGAAAGGCACGTTCAGCGCATCGAACTCCTCTGCCATCCAACCCGCCCCCACGCCGAGAGCCAGCCGACCTCCGCTCAAGGCATCGAGCGTTGCCGCCTGCTTGGCGAAGACCACCGGATGACGCAACGGCAACAGCATCACGGCCACGCCGAGCTCGACTCTCGTGGTGGCTGCGGTCATCATGCCGAGCAGCGCGACGGCGTCATACCAGGGGGCATCGGTGGCCCAGTCGGCCTTCCCGTCGGCCGCGAAGGGATAGGCCGACTCGACGACGTCGGGCATGACGACATGGTCGGATATCCAGAGCGAATCGAACCCGGCTGCTTCGAGCCGCTCCGACATGCTCGCCACGCCCAGCTCGAGGGGCAACCCTCCGAAGTTGGGCACCTTGACTCCGACGTTCACGACGCGCACCTGCGGGGAATAGTGTGACGGCCTTGTCCGAGCGACTGCGCCATACGTACCGCCGAAATCTCTCGCTCGTCGCTATCCCCTATGCGGCGTGGGGAACGGTTGGCGTTTTCGTTCGTCAAATCGACCTCTCCTCGACCGCCATATCGGCGTGGAGACTCCTGTTTGCGCTGTTGGCGATGGCCCTCATGATGGCGGCCCGAGCCGAGCTTCGACGATTTCATCCCGGAGCGCAAAGGCGCCTGCTGATCTTGATCGGGATAGTACTCGGTCTGGCCAAGCCGCTCTTCTTGTTGGCGTTGGTCCGCACCGACATCGGGGTTGCCGTCGTCGTCGCCTTCTCGTGGCCGTTCTGGTACGCGCTGCTGGCGTGGCTGTTCCGAGGTGAGCGACAGCCCCCGCCCGTGCTCGCCGCCCTTGCCCTCTGCCTCGTCGGGCTGGCCATGGTCGCCCTGCGATCCGGCGACCTTCCGCGAGGCGACGACGCCATTGGTATCACCGCCGCGCTCGCCGCGGCGATGCTCGCCGCGAGCCAGCTCCTGCTGGTGCGTGAGGTTCACTTCGACATCCCGGCGTTGACCGTCAATCTCTGGCAGACCGCGGTGGCCGCCACGATGCTGTCTCCCTTCGCCGTCCACGGACTGGCCACGAGGGGCCTGTCGTGGACCGATGTGGCGATCCTGGTGCTCATCGGCGGCGTGTTCACCGGCGTGGGCGGTGCCATGCAGGTGGCAGGGGCACGCCGACTCGACCCGGCCGCGACGTCGGTGGTCAGCTACCTCGAGCCGCTGGTGGCAACGTTCCTGGGCATCGTGCTGTTGGACGAGCGGCCCCGGCTCGTCGGTGCCGTCGGGATTGCGCTGGTACTCGGCAGCGGCATGTTCGTGTTGCTCAG
>JAHEIN010000027.1 GCA_024639335.1 bacterium
GAGATCAACGGGGACGAGAATCTTGGAGAACATGAAATCCTTTCGGTCTTCTGGGGACGCTAACCGATCGAGTCATCCGGTGGCCCGATGGAAATCGATTTCGATTGGACCGGTCCATGGGTAGCGTCCTCGAAATGACAGAGTCACTCGTCTCTGCGCGCCGACTGCGCAAGCAGTTCGGGGCCTTCACCGCCGTCGACGACATCGATTTCGATGTCCAACCCGGCGAGTCGTTCGGCTTCCTCGGACCCAACGGCGCCGGCAAATCGTCGACGATGAAGATGATCGGCGCCGTCTCGCCGATCTCGGGAGGGACCCTTTCGGTGTTGGGCCGAAATCCCGAGACGGAAGGACCCGACATCCGAGCTCGACTCGGCGTCGTGCCACAGGAGGACAACCTCGACCAGGAGCTCAGCGTCGAGGAGAACCTGATGATCTACGGCCGCTATTTCGACCTCCCCCGGAAGGTCATCTCCGATCGCATCGACGAACTTCTGGATTTCGCCCAGCTGAGCACCCGACGAAGAGACCGGGTCGAGCCTCTGTCGGGTGGGATGAAGAGACGCCTGACGATCGCCCGGGGGTTGATCAACGAGCCGGATCTGATGCTGCTCGACGAGCCGACGACCGGGCTCGATCCGCAGGCCCGGCAGATCCTCTGGGACCGGCTGTATGCGCTCAAGCAGCAAGGGGTGACGCTGATCATCACCACCCATTACATGGACGAGGCCGAGCAGCTGTGCGACCGGCTCGTGATCATGGACGAGGGCAGGATCGTCGCCGAGGGCTCTCCGCAAGAGCTGATAGATACGCACACGACGAGGGAGGTCCTGGAGTTGCGGTTCCCCGCCGGCTCGACCCCGCCCGAGGAATTGCGATTCGATGGAATCGCCAAGCGAACCGAAACGCTGCGCAACCGGGTCGTGCTCTACACCGATGACGCAGACCACGCGGTCGCGGCGGTTCACGATCGGGGAATCGTGCCGGAGTCGACTCTCGTCCGCCGGTCGTCACTGGAGGACGTGTTCCTCACGCTGACCGGCAGGAGCTTGATCGACTGATGGTTGCTCCGGTGAAGGGCTCGCTGTTGGTGCTGGAACGCCAGGCCCGGGTGTACAAGCACACGTGGCGGGCATCGATGATCTCGACCTTCCTCAGCCCGACCCTGCTCCTGTTGGCGATGGGCGTCGGGCTCGGCTCGCTCGTCGACCAGAGGGACGCACCCGCCGGGCTCCCCTACCTGACCTGGCTCGCCCCCGGCCTGCTGGCGGCAACGGCGATGCAGACGGCCGCCGGTGACTCGTCCTATCCGGTGATGGCCGGAATCAAGTGGATCAAGTCGTACGACGCTGCGCTGTCGAGTCCCATCGAAGTCCATCACATCGTCGGTGGTCACGTCGGTTGGGTGCTCATCCGACTCGTGATGGTCTCTGCGGTCTTCGCCGGTGTGATGACGGTGTTCGGAGCTACGACCCTCGCCGAGGCACTCCTGGCGACGGGGCCGGCGGTACTCACGGGTTTCGCCTTCATCGGCCCGGTCACCGCATACACCGCCGGTCTCCAGAAAGAGACCGGTCTCGCCTCGCTCTTCCGTTTCGGGGTCGTCCCACTCTTCCTGTTCTCGGGCACGTTCTTCCCGATCAGCCAACTCCCCGATTGGATGGAGCCACTGGCGTTCATGACCCCACTGTGGCACGGTGTGGAATTGACCCGATGGGCTGCGCTCGGCCTCGAGCCTGCGCTGAGACCGATCACCCATACGACGGTCCTCTTCGCGGTCGGAGCGGTCTTCCCTGTTGTCGCATACCGGCGCCTCGCCGGGAGGCTGATCTCGTGAGCCGCACCTTGACGGCCCGCACCGTTCCCGTGTCGGCGTTCGCCGGGCTGCGCGCCCACCGTCTGCTGGAGCGCAACTTCATGGTGTATCGCCGGACCTGGCTCGTGTTTCTCTCGGGGTTCTTCGAGCCCGTCTTCTACCTGTTCTCGATCGGTGTCGGCGTCGGAGCGCTGGTGGGAACGGTGACGCTGTCCGACGGCTCGGTGGTCCCGTACACGACCTTCATCGCCCCAGCGCTGTTGGGTGCGTCCGCGATGAACGGGGCGGTGTACGAATCGACCATGAACATCTTCTTCAAGCTCAAGTACGGCAAGGTCTATGACGCCGTCCTCTCGACGCCGATGAAGCCGGTGGACATCGCCGTGGGCGAGATCACCTGGTCGCTGATGAGGGGCGGGCTGTATGCGATCGGGTTCATGATCGTGATGGCCGCCTTCGGGTTGGTCGAGTCCTGGTGGGCAGTCATGGCGGTGCCGGCGGCGTTGCTGATCGGCTTCGCCTTCGCAGCGGTCGGCATGGCTGCGACATCCTTCATGCGCAGCTGGCAGGACTTCGACCTGATCCAGCTTGTCACATTGCCGCTGTTCCTGTTCTCGGCCACGTTCTATCCGCTCGATGTCTATCCGCCGATCATGCAGAATCTGACGCGCCTGTCACCCCTGTACCACGGAGTGGAGATCATCCGGGCGGTGACGCTGGGGCGGTTCGACTGGTCGATCGCCGGCCACGTCGGGTTCCTTGCGGTGATGGGCTCCATCGGTGTCACGATCGCCGCCCGGCGCGTCGAGAAGCTGCTGCTCAACTAGTCGCCTGCGCGTCGGCGGTCGGCTGCGACCCTCAGGTCCCGGCGATCGGCCAGACCGAGCCGAACCGCTCGAATCAGGGCTGCGAGGTCACCGCCGCTCAACGAGAGAACGTCGTCGATCACCGCCTCGGGCGGGGTGATCTCTCCATAGATGTCGTGCCAGGCGATCTCCATGGTCTCGAGCAGATCGAGCACTGCCTCGACCGACCCTGCGTCGAATGCGGCCGCCACACCGGCCTTCCATGCTGCTCGACGCTCCGCGCGCGATATCACGAGAAGCTGCTTCCGGTCACGATCTGACGGTACCCCACACCGGTGGCGTTCTCGTGGCCCATCTACGCTCGGAGCGATGGTGGATGAGCCGACGCAGATCGAGATGTATGCCTGGATGAAGCTGACCCGGACCTTCGACGAGCAGATGGTGGCGATGTGGAAGCAGGGTCGCGGGCTGGGCGGCACGTTCAGCGGGCGTGGCCACGAGGCGATCTCGGTCGGTGCCGGCATGGCACTCGGCCCCGACGACGTCGTCGCGCCGATGCATCGGGACCTCGGAACCTATCTCGTACGCGGCATGCGCCCGGAACGGATCTTCGGCAACATGCTCGGAAAGGCGACCGGCGCCAGCCGGGGACGCGACGCCAACCTCCACGGCGTCGGAGACCTCGACCTCGGGATCATCGGGTTCATCAGCCACCTCCCCCAATCACTTCCGACCACGCTCGGCGTGGCGATGGCCTTCAAGTACCGAGACGAGCCCCGAGCCGCAATGACCTTCGTCGGTGACGGCGGCACCACCTCCGGCGCCTTCCACGAAACGCTCAACATGGCCGGTTTGTGGCAGGCGCCGTTCGTGCTGGTGATCGAGAACAACCAGTACGCCTACTCCACACCGCTCGATCAGCAGATGCACTCCCCCAACTTCAGTGAGCGGGCGAGCGTGTATGGAATCACGACGGTGACCGTGGATGGCAACGCCGTGATCGACGTCTTCGAGACCTGCGCCGAGGCGCTCGAGCGGGCGAGGATGGGCGGAGGGCCGACCGTCATCGAAGCGACCACGATGCGCATGCTCGGCCACGCCATCCACGACGGCGCGGAGTACGTGCCGGCAGGACTCCTCGAAGAATGGGAACGACGAGATCCTGTGACGAATCATCGAAAGCACCTGCTCGAATCCGATGTTGCGTCCGAAGCGACGCTCGACCAGCTCGACGCCACCGCACGTGAGCGAATCGCCGCCGCCATCGCCGACGCCGAAGGCGCACCGATGCCGGACCCCGACACCCTCGGAGACGGGGTCTACGCGTGAGCGACAACTTCGGATTCACCGAAACCCCGGCCAGCAGCGGCCGAGAACTGACCTATCTCGAGGCCATCGCCGAGGCCATCCGGCTCGAGATGGAACGAGACGAGAACGTCCTCGTCATGGGCGAAGACGTGGGCGGGGGATTCGGCGGTGCGTTCAAGGTGACAAAGGGCCTCGCCGAGCGTTTCGGCGACCGCCGCGTGCTCAACACCCCGATCGCCGAGCTCGGCTTCACCGGAATGGCGAGCGGAATGGCCCTCATGGGGCTGCGGCCGATCATCGAGATGCAATTCGCGGATTTCATCTCGACGGCGTTCGACTCGATCGTCCAGTTCGCCTCGACTGCGCACTACCGGATGGACGCAGCCGTGCCGTGGGTGATCAGAGCTCCGTCGGACGGTGGGATCCGATCGGGGCCGTTCCACTCGCAGAACCCCGAGGCGTGGTTCGTGCACACCCCAGGGCTCAAGGTGGTTGCGCCCGCAACGCCGGCCGATGCCAAAGGCCTGCTGACCGCAGCGATTCGCGACGACAACCCCGTCATCTACTTCGAGGCCAAGCCGCTCTACCGATCGTTGAAGTCCACGGTCCCCGCCGGAGAGCATGTGGTACCCCTGGGATCGGCGGTCATCCGCCGCCACGGAACCGACGTGACGGTGATCTCGTATGGATCGATGGTGCATCAAGTGTCTGCAGCAGCCGAGGCGGTGGAAGCCGACGGGATCTCGACGATGGTGGTCGACCTGCGGAGTCTGAAGCCGCTCGACGTCGAAACGATCCTCGAGGCCGCCGCATCGACCGGCAAGGTGGTGGTCACCCATGCCGCCAACCGGATGGCCGGAGTCGGAGCCGAGATCGCTGCGCTCATCGCAGAGGAAGCATTCGAGTCCCTCGACGGCCCAATCGTGCGGATGGGCGGCGCCGACACGCCGGTCCCCTTCAGTCCGCCGCTCGAGGACGCCTACCGCCCCGACGCCGCGAAGATCGCTGGAGCCATCCGCGAGCTCGCCGCCTGGTGACGCACCAACAGCTCAGTTTGGGCGGAGGGCTACGCTCGCCCCGATGAGCGTCACCATCCATGGAGCCTCCGTCAGACGCGTCGAAGACCCGCGCCTGATCCGCGGCGAAGGCACGTATCTCGCCAACCGATCGGTCGAGGGCGAGCTGTGGATGTTGCCCGTCCGCTCCGATGTCCCCCATGCCGAGGTCACTTCGATCGACATCGAGGATGCCTCCGCGATGCCTGGGGTGGTCGCCGTCTACTCACACGCCGATCTCGCCGACCATCTCATGCCGACGGACGCTCCGAAACAGCCGGAAGCCACACGACGGCCGCTGATCACAGACCGGGCTCGATTCGTAGGCGACATCGTCGCCGTCGTCGTCGCCGAGTCGCCCTCGCAAGCACGCGACGCCGCTGACGCAGTCTGGCCCGAGTACGAGCTCCTCGATCCGGTCGTCGACATCGAAGCCGCCTTCGAGGACGCAGCGCCGATCCTGTTTCCCGAGTTGGGCACCAACACCATCTACGAACGGGGCACCGAGGAGATCGAAGACCTCCACCGGGATGCAGACGTGGTGGTGAGCACCCGGATCGTCCACCAACGGGTCGCCGCCATGCCGCTGGAACCGAACAACGCGCTCTCGATCCCACGACCCGACGGCGGAATCGATGTCTGGGCGGGAACCCAGCAGGTGTCGGGGCATCGGAACAACATCTCGAAGGCGCTCGGGATCGATCGGGATCTCATCCACGTCAGGGTGCCGGACATGGGTGGCGGCTTCGGAGCGAAGATCTACTGCTACCCCGAACAGGTGCTGACTGCGGCGCTCGCTCTGCGGCTCCAACGACCCGTCCGCTGGCATGAGACCCGCTCGGAGAACCTCAAGGCGATGACACATGGGCGCGCGCAGACCCACGACGTCGAAATCGGCGCCACCCGGGACGGGAAGATCACGAGCTTGCGGGTCATGGCCACCCAGGACGCCGGCGCCTATCCGGTCTACGGGGCATACATGCCGAACTTCACCCAGCGGATGGCATCTGGGCCGTACGACATCCCCCGCATCGAGTTCCGCTGGCGGACCGCCGTCACCAACACCACACCAGTGCATGCATATCGAGGAGCGGGCCGCCCGGAGGCGACGGTCGACCTCGAGCGGGTCATCGAACTCCTGGCGGCGAAGCTCGAGATGGATCCTGCCGACGTGCGGAGGCGCAACTTCATCAGGCCCGAGCAATTCCCGCACACGACTGCGACCGGCGAGCTGTATGACTCGGGCGACTATGCGGCGGCACTCGATCGCGCCCTCGAACTCGCCGACTACCAGAGCGTGCGCAATGAGCAGGAGCAGCGCCGGCCCTCCGGCCACCGGCACCAGTTGGGGATCGGGATCAGCTCCTATGTCGAGGTCACCGCCCCGGGCGGCCGCAAGGATTGGGGGCGGGTCGAGGTCGCCGACACCGGAAGGGTGACCATCTACTCGGGAGCGTCATCGCACGGCCACAGTCACGAAACGACGTTCAGCCAGATCGTGGCTCAACTGCTCAAGGTGCCGCTCGACGACATCACCTTCGTGCAGGGCGACACCGATGTGATCGTCCGGGGCGGCGGCACGATGGGCTCGAGGTCGATGCAGATGGCCGGGACTGCGCTCCACCGAGCCGGAGAGTCCGTCATCGACAAGGCGCGGACGATCGTGGCACACCTGGCCGAGGCGTCGATCGACGACGTGGTCCAGTTCGACGACGGCAGGATCGGCATCGCCGGTGTGCCCGACAGCGGGCGGACTCTTGCAGAAGTGGCTGCCCGTGCCGCAGACCCCGGCTCCGTGCCCGACGGCATGGAGCCCGGGTTGGAAGCCGAGGACATCTGGATCCAGGAGGAGGCCACCTTTGCATTCGGCACGCATGTCTCGATCGCCGAAGTCGACATCGAAACCGGAGACGTCCGTCTCGTCTCCCATGTCGCCGTCGACGACTGCGGCACGATCTTCAACCGGATGGTGGTCGACGGGCAGGTTCACGGTGGGATCGCCCAAGGCGTAGGTCAGGCTCTCCTCGAAGAATTCCGCTACGACGAAACCGCCAACCCGACCAGCGGAAACCTGACCAGCTATCTCATGCCCACCGCGGTCGACATCCCGCCCATCGAGATCGACCACAGCGAGACCCCGACCCCGCAGAACGTGCTGGGAGCGAAGGGGATCGGGGAGGCGGGCACCATCGGCGCCACACCGGCGGTGATGAACGCCGTCCTCGACGCGATCCGACATTTCGGCGTCGAGCACCTCGACATGCCGCTGACACCCGCACGGGTGTGGCAGGCGATCAACTCGTCAGTGGGGGCCACCACCAGCCTGCTCCTCGGCCCCGACGGCGGCTAGGCCTCCGACCCGACCGGAGCATCGACCCCGGCGGCGGAAGGCACGATCGGGAGCGCCACGAGTGTCAGCCCGGCGGCAACCACGTAGGGAACAGGCAGGCCGATCGCGAACAGCGCTCCGCCCACCGCCGGCCCGACCACTCTCGCCAGGCCACCCGCCGACTGTTGGACACCCAGCGCGGCTCCGCTCCTCCCCGGCTCGGCACTGCCGGCGATCGCCGACGCCAGTGTGGGGGTGATGAACCCCTGTCCGAGTGCGAGGATCGCCAGCCCGGGAACCAGGAGCGCCCACGTCTCTGCAACGGACAGAACGAGGAATCCGACCACGTTCATGACGAGCCCGATTCGGATGAGCGCACGCTCCCCCACCAGCCGAGTCGCCGGGCCGATCAGACCGCCCTGCGTGGCTACGAGCAGGATCCCGATCCCGGCGAAGATGAACCCGATCTCGGCCTCACCCACACCGAACCGGTCCGCCGCCAGCAACGAGAACGTCGCCTCGAACGCCGCGAATGCCGTCACCCCGATGAACGTCAGGATGACGAACCGAGTCACGGTCGACGAGAGATCGCGCAATGAACCGGTGCCGGCTCCGGCCTCCGTCACGACCCGGGTCTCCGGCACCCTGATCCAGGTTGCGACGGCATTCGCTGCGGAGATCGCAGCAGCGAGAAAGAACGGAACCTGCGGTCCGCCAAGCGCTGCGAGCGACCCGACCACCGGGCCGATGACGAATCCGAATCCGAACGCGGCACCGAGGAGACCCATCAACCGGGGCCGCTGGTCCGGTGTCGCCACATCGGCCACGGTGGCGCGGGCGACTGCCACGCTGGCCCCCGACGCACCGTCGATGATCCGACCAACGAAGAGCACAGCCAGCGAACCGGCCAATCCGAGCACCAGGCTTCCCAACGCCGAGCCCACGATCGTCACGACAAGGACCGGCTTGCGCCCGACCCGGTCCGAGATACGGCCCCAGACCGGCGAGAGGACGAACTGCGCCAATGAGTACGAGGCGAAGAGCACGCCGATGGTGGTCGGGGAGGCACCGAAGGAGTCGGCGTACAGCGGGAGCAGCGGGATGATGATCCCGAACCCGAGCAGATCCATCGCCACTGCGGTCCACACCGCCCAGAAGCCCTCCGGCGTCCGACCCTCACCCATCGATGATCACCTCTGCGGTCCTCAACGCGTCGGCCGCCACCTGCGCGATCCCGATGCCGCGATAGCCCCAACCTGTGAGATGGAGACCGGGGAGCGTTTCGACGACAGCATCCACTCTGGACAGCCATCTGCGATGACCGGAGCGATACTGCGGGATCCGCTGTCTCACCACACGCACCCAGTCGACGTCGATCGAGCGTCCGAGCATCGATGCGAGTTCGGAGCCCACCACTCGAACCAGATAGTCGTCCGACCAGTGGGCGACCTCAGGCCGCAGAGCTCCGCCGGCGATGACCTTCGCCAGGAAGCCGCCCTCGGGCGCTCTGCCGGGGGCGTACGCCGACTCGAAGAGCACACCGAGACTGACGAGCCCGGCGTCTGGATGAGTCAGGGCACCGAAGCCTTCCGGGAAGGGCTGCTCGCCGTCTCGGCAGCCGAGACCGACGACTGCAACCGGTGCAGTCGGCCTTCCTGCCAGCAGATCTGCAAGTCCTTCCGGCACCACGCCGGCGGCTGCCCGGGTCCCGATGGCGAGCACCACGGCATCGGCCTCGATCACCCCTGGCCCGCTGATGCGCCAACCGCTCGTGGACTGTTCGATCGACGTGGCCCGGTACCCTGTCCGGATCTCGAGCGGTCCGGCCAGGTGGTCGGCCATGGCTGCCATGCCTTCTCGGGGCACGAAGTGCTTGGGCGGCTCTGAGCCTGCCGGTCGAGCTCGCCTGGAATCCACCATCCCTCTCAACACCGAGCCCGAGTCGGCCTCCAGGGAGACGAGACGCGGAAACGACGCCTCGACCGAGAGTTCTGCCGGATCGCCGGCGAACACGCCACTCGCCGCCAAATGGGCGCCCAGGCGACCTGCCTCATCTCCGAATCGTCGCGTGATGAAGCCCAACAGCGATTCACCCTCCTCGTGGGACGACGTCACGGCCGGCTCTCGGAGCACCCGTGCCTTCGCAGAGCGCGACAACACCGGAGACACCAGCACTGCCGGAGGAGATGTCGGCAGTTCGATCAGCCGGTCGGGCCGGGCCAGGTAGCGCCGGCGGTCGCCGACGGCGGGAATCACGTCGAGACCGAAGCTGGAGACGAAGTGATCCAGCGCCGGGTGCGGGAGGTTGAAACCACCGCCCGCCGGCTCCAATGCGAACCCGTCTTCGGTGATCGTCCTGGCGAGGCCGCCGATGCTCTCGGAGGCCTCGAGCACGACGGTGTCGACTCCGAGTCGCTCTAGCTCGGCAGCGGTCATGAGACCGGACAGCCCGGCGCCGACAACGGCGACAGTCATGCCCGGACCGCCTCCACCATCGCCGAGACCGCTCCGGGGTCGGTGTTCCGATCGATGCCGTGACCGAGATTGAAGATGTGGCCGGGCACACCGGACATCTCACGTTTGATGCGCGCCACCTCCGAGGCGACCGAGTCGAGATCGGAGAAGAGGACGGACGGATCGAGATTGCCTTGAAGTGCCACGTCGCCCAGAGCCCTCCGCGCCTCAGACAGAGATGTGCGCCAGTCGATGCCGTAGCCGTCGGCTCCGACCGATCCGAACAGGTCGAGGGCATGGGGTGCGTGCGGGCCGAAGTAGATGGTCGGGGCCGCCAACCCGCCGATGGTGGCTCGAGCCGCCGGCACGGCGAACCGAGCAACCAGGTCCCGTCCCAGGAGCCCGACCCACGAATCGAAGACCTGGACGACGTCGGCGCCCGCCTCGATCTGCATGGCGAGATAGGCGTTCATGGCGTCGGCGACGAACTCCAGTGCGGCGATCGCCTTGCCAGGCTCGGATCGCAGTGCCGCGCGCATCCTCATGAATTCCTTCGAGCCTCCGCCCTCGAGGAGGTAGGCGAGAAGCGTCACCGGGGCACCGCAGAAGCCGATCACCGCGGTCTCCTCCGATACGGCCGACTTGACCCTGCCGATGGTCTCGCCGACGAAGGCGGCGGCTCCGGCGTCGAAGGCCGGCAGGGCGATGATCTCGTCGAGCGTGTGGGGACGGAGACGGGGTCCCGGGTCGAACGTCATATCGACCCCCATGGCCTCCAGCGGAGTCATGATGTCGGCGAATATCACCGCCCCGTCCATTCCGTACCGGCGGATCGGCTGGAGGGTGATCTCTGCAGCGATCTCTGGATTCGACACTGCCTCCTGGAACGTGTGCTCCGCCCGGAGACGCCGATACTCGGGCAGGTGCCGGCCTGCCTGGCGCATCACCCACACGGGCGGCCGTTCGAGCGGTCGACGCGCCAGCGCGGCGAGAACGGGCTTCACGAGACCACATCCTCGAGCGCGTCGAGAAGTCGCTCGATGGCGCTGTCGAGCACCTCGGCGTGGGCGAGATTGAGGAACATCGCCTCGAAACCCGAGGGCGGCAGCAACACGCCCCGCTGCAGCGCAGCGTTGAAGAACCGGGCGAACCGGTCGGTGTCGATGGTGCGGGCGTCGTCCCATGAACGTACGGCGGACGGACCGAAGAACACGGTGAGCATCGCTCCGACCCGCTGGACGCAGCCGTCGATCCCCAACTCGGACATCCGAGAGGAGAGCGCCGATTCCAGCTCGGCGCCCATGTCTTCGAGCGTGTCGTACATCTCCGGGTTGTGCTCGATGTAGGAGAGACAGGCAGAGGCTCCGGCCACGGCCAGCGGGTTGCCCGACAGCGTGCCGGCCTGGTACACCGGGCCGTCAGGCGATACTCGACGCATCAGATCCTCACGGCCGCCGTAGACGGCGGCCGGCGTGCCCCCGGCCACGACCTTGCCGAGACACGTCAGGTCAGGGCGCACACCGAAGCGCTCCTGTGCGCACCCGCGCGCCACCCGGAATGCGGTCATGACCTCGTCGAAGATCAACACGGCGTCGTGCTCATCACAGAGCCGCCGCAGCCCCTCGAGAAAGCCGGGCTCGGGGATCGCCACCCCCATGTTGCCGGTGACCGGCTCGACGATCACGGCCGCGATGTCTCCCGATTCGAAGGCGAGCTCCACCGACTCGAGATCGTTGAATCGGGCGATACGGGTGTCCGCCACCGTGGCCTCGGTGACGCCGGGGCTGTTCGGCTCACCGAACGTGGCGAGCCCGCTCCCGGCCTCCACGAGGAACGAATCGGCATGGCCGTGGTAGCACCCTTCGAACTTGACGATGCCGTTCTTCCCGGTGGCGCCGCGGGCGACGCGGATGGCGGACTGACAGGCCTCGGTGCCCGAGTTCACCATCCGCATGACCTCCATTGCCGGCACCAAACGCCGGATCGTCTCTGCGACCTCGACCTCACCCGGGGCGGGCACCCCGAAGCTGGTGCCACCGGCCGCCGCTGCAGTGATGGCGCCGACGATGCGGGGATGGGCATGGCCGAGGATGATCGCGCCCCACGAGGAGATGAAATCGATCAACTCGACGCCGTCGACCGTGGTGAGCTTGGCTCCATGGGCAGATGCGATGAAGGGCGGGGCGCCCCCGACGGCGTTGAACGCCCTCACCGGAGAGTTCACACCACCGGGCATGACCTGGGTTGCGCGGCGGTACCAGTCTTCGGATGTCGTCATCGTTCCTCCAGCAGCCGGGCGGCGTCGATCGCAAAGTACGTCAGGATGATGTCCGCTCCGGCCCGCGCCACAGAGGTGAGTGACTCCATCATCACCCGCTCGCCATCGATCCAGTCGCGCTCCGCCGCAGACCGGATCATCGAGTACTCGCCCGAGACCTGATAGGCCGCAATGGGAACCTCGCAGGCGCGCCGCACGTCGGCGAGCACATCGAGATACGGGCCGGCCGGCTTGACCATCACCATGTCGGCGCCCTCGGCCAAGTCTGCCGAGAGCTCGACCATCGCCTCACGACGGTTCGCCGGGTCCATCTGATGGGTTCGGCGATCCCCGAAGGCCGGAGCCGAATCGGCGGCATCGCGGAACGGGCCGTAGTACGCGCTGGCGTACTTCACCGAATACGAACAGATCGCCAATTCGGCGTGGCCCGCTTCGTCGAGAGCCGTGCGGATCGCCGCAACCCGACCATCCATCATGTCGGACGGTGCGATCACATCGGCCCCGGCATCTGCATAGGCGACGGCGGCGCGGGCGAGCAGCGGCAGGGTCCCATCGTTGTCGACCGAATCGCCCACGATCACACCACAGTGCCCGTGGCTGGTGTACTCGCAGAGGCACACGTCCGCCCAGACCGTGATGTCGAGCCCTGCGCCACGGATGGCCCGGATCCCGGCGGGGACGGGGCCATCCGGATCCCACGCCGAGGTTCCGGTCTCGTCCTTGGCGTCCGGGATCCCGAACAGCATCACGCCCCCAACGCCGAGCTCGGCCGCCTCGGTCACCACGTCGAGCATCATGTCGACCGAGAGCTGGGACTGACCCGGCATCGAGCCGATGGGGCGGTCGATGCCCTCCCCCGAGACCACGAAGAGCGGCAGGACGAACATCGCCGGATCGAGTCTCGTCTGGGTGACCATGCGCCGAATGGCGTCGGTGCGCCGCAGTCTCCTCGTTCTGACTGGTTCGGTCATGATGTCCTTTCGTTTGAGAGGGCGGCGAGGGACGCAGCCAGATCGACGTGGCCCGGCCTTGGGGGGACGACATCCACCGTGATCCCGCGCCGCACGAGGGCGGCGGCGGTGGCCGGCCCGATGGCTGCAACGACGACCCCGTCGAGTGACCGGCTCGAGAGCCAGCCTTCGACCGCCGATGGCGAGGCGAACGCGACGGCGTCGACCTCGTCGTCACCGGGCTGGAGACGGTCGGTGTGGTACACGACGCTCCTCAACACATCGACCCCCGACGCGCTGAGCGGCTCGAGCGAATCGAGGTCTGTGCCGTCTGCATGGGGGAAGACGAGGCGCTCGAGCCGCAATGGGACCAGGGTCCGCACCAGATCGGTGAGGCCGGCCGAGCCCTCGAGGCGAACCGTGCCTCCACGTTGCTCGACAGCTGCCGCCGTCGCAGGACCGACCACGTAGAAGTCTGCGGCGGGTACTTCACCGCCGGGCCAGAGGACCTCGACCGCCCGGGTCGAACTCGCCATGACGTGGCCGAAGGATGCGATCGTGTCACGGACCGACACCAGAACTTCATCGGGCTCCGGTCGAACCCGGATGCACGGGAGGCGCACGGGTCGGAGCCCATGCTCGCCGAACGGCGCCGCGGCGCCTTCGAAGCGATCATCGGTGGTGGTGATCGCCACCCTCACAGTCGCAACTCCGCTCGCATCGCCTCGACGAGTGCGGCGGACGAGTCTGCTTCCACGACGGCGCGCCGGGCACCGGCGTCGTCCCGAACGAACGAGGTCATCCGAAACCCACCCCGGGCGACCTCGGCGAGCCCACCCAGCGCCGAGCGGCATCCGGCGCCCGTCTCGGCGAGCAGCAGACGCTCGGCTTCGATCTCTCGACGGACCCCGGCGTCGTCGATCAGACCGACCAGCCGGGCAGCCTCCGAGCCCTCCATCGCCTCTACGCAGATCGCAGCCTGGGCCGGGGCCGGGACCATCTCATCGAGACCGAACCGGTGGTCGATCGCATCCGCCAGGCCGAGCCGTCGCAGACCGGCCTCGGCGAGCACCACGGCATCCACCCCGCTGCCGATCAACGACAACCTCGTTCCCACGTTTCCGCGGATCGGCACGACGCGGAGATCCGGCCTCATGGCTTCGAGTTGGGCGGTTCGTCGCGGGCTTCCCGTACCGACCCTCGCCCCGTCGCCGAGGCCGTCGAGGGTCGCTCCACAGAGCACGTCCCACGGCTCGACGCGCTGGGGATACCACTGGCCGAGGCCTTCCGGGCCGGAGACAGGGAGATCCTTGCACGAGTGGACGGCCAGGTCGGCGCGCCCGTCGAGGACGGCGTGTTGCACGGAGCGGACGAACGCCCCCATCTCGGTGAGCGCAGCGACCGGGCTGGTCCGATCGATGTCGCCCGTCGTGGAGATCTCGACGATTTCGGTGGTGAGACCGGGCCACGACGTCTCGAGTCGCTCCGCCACCCACCTGGTCTGAGCGAGCGCGAGATCCGAGCCGCGCGTGGCGATCCGGACGTCAGGCATCGAAGCCGAATGCTTCAGCCACGGCATCGACCTCCGATTGTTCGGAGGCCTTGACGTACGACACGGGATCGGCGAGAAGTGCTCGCGTCACCGTGTGCACTGCTTGACGAAGCACGGCTTCGTCGTCGGGGTCGGACAAACGCCCGGAGAACCGATCCACGGTCTGGTCGACGAGCGCATCGGCACGGGTCATGAGATGCCGGATGACCGGCCCAACCTCGTGGTGGGTCGCCACTCGTTGATAGGCCTCGTCGGCCGACTGCGCAACGAACCGATCGGCTGCATCCACCTGCACCCGACGCGCAGCACGACGCGCCAGACCATCGATGTCCGTGTAGCTCACCGCCGCATCGGCGGGCACCCGGAAATCGGGCGGCATGGCCATGTCAACCAGAGTCAGCGGATCGCTCCTCTCCGCGAGAATCGTCGACAGCTCGTCAGCCGGGACGAGGCGCGTCTTGGCCGAGGTGGCGGAGACGACAGCGGGTGAGGTGGCGAGCAACTCCCTCGCCTCCTCGAAACCGACGACCTTCACGTCGGCCACCAAGACTCGGTCCGGATGTCTTGCGGCAACGGTGATCTCAGGAGGTGACGGCAGCAGCTTGAGAGCCTCTGAGACAGCCGTCGCCATGAGCCCGGAGCCGAGAACGGCGACTCGGTCGGCATGACCGACGACCTGGGCAGCGACTGCCGCCATCGACTCGTGTGGGTTGAAGGGCAGCAACTCGCGTGCCGACCGGCCCACCGGGACGGCACTCTCGAAGATCTTCTGGAAGAGCCCGTCGAGCCCCTCCTTCGTGGCGTTCAGTGCCGCCCGAAACTGGGTGAGGATCTCGGGCTCCCCCACGACGGGGGATTCGAGGCCGGCCGCAACGCGGAAGAGATGTTCGACGGCGTCGCTGCCGGTCCGCACGATCCCGCGGTCCACCTCCGGCATGTCCCCGAAGATCTGCGACAACGCGAATGCGAGATGATCGGGCCCGCCCTTGACGGCAACCTCGATACGCAGGCAGGTCGACAGGATGAAGGCACCGGCCGTGTCGGCGGTCAGCAGCGCGTCGGTGAGGCTGGATCGCATGTCGCCCGACACGTCGGGATAGGCGAACGATGCAGCGCTGATCATGGGCTCATTCATGGGAGCCCCTCAGGGTCGTCGCTCGACTACTCAACAGCGAGTCGGGAACCCAGTCCCGGGGCTCGGCCCGGAGCAGTTCGGTCAGTTCGGCCTCGGGGGACCCGGGCTCGGGCTCGTAGCCGTACTCGAAGCGGACGAGCGGTGGAAGCGAGGCGAGGATGGACTCCGTGCGACCCGAAGTCTCCAGTCCGAACTTCGTGCCACGATCCCATACGAGGTTGAACTCGACGTAGCGGCCGCGACGGTAGAGCTGCCACTGGCGTTCGGCCTGGCTGAACGGTGTGTCCTTTCGGCGCTCCAGGATCGTGGGATACACATCAGTGATGGTGTCGGCGAGATCCATCTGAAATGCCCAGACGTCATCCAGACGGTCCCGAAGATGATCGAAGAAGATACCGCCGACTCCCCGCGCCTCACCGCGGTGGGGAAGGTGGAAATAGTCGTCGCAGGTCGCCTTCCACCCCGGATAGTCGGCGACCGGATGCCTGAGACAGGATTCGGCCAGAGCGAGGTGGAATCCCTCGGCATCTTCGACGACGAGGTAGTGGGGAGTGAGGTCGGCGCCACCACCGAACCAGGCCAGACCGGCATCGGTCTCGAAATAGCGGATGTTGGCGTGGAAGGTCGGGGCGTGCGGGTTCGACGGGTGGACGATGATCGACACTCCGGTGGCGTAGAACCGGTCGCTCTGGATCGCCCAACGCTCCGAGAGTTGCCCGGGCGTGTCACCGGACACCGAGGAGAAGTTGACGGCCGCCTTCTCGATCGCCGAGTCGCCGCCGGCGACCATCGACAGACCGCCACCGCCACCGGGGCGGTCCCAAGCGTCAGGCTGGAAGCGGGCATCCGGGTCGACCGCCAGCAGCGCCTCGACGAACCGCTCCTGGAATCCTCGATAGCCGGCCTCGATGGTTTGTCGATCAGGCATGGCTCCGACCCGAGAGTAGGTTGCCGGCGATGGCCAGAACCACCGACGAGCTCACCCCGGACGACCGGGCGTTTCTCACCGAACGGCATCTGGCGACGCTGACCACGCTCCGCGCAGATGGATCGCCACATGTCGTTGCCATCGCCTTCACCGTCGACTTCGACGCCGGAACGGCCAGGGTGATCGCCTCCGACGGGACGCAGAAGGTGGTCAACGCCGAGCGAGGGGAACGGGCCGTGCTCTGCCAGGTGGACGGGAGGCGCTGGCTCAGCCTCGAAGGGACCACGAGGGTGATGCGTGATCCGGCTTCGGTGGCGGAGGCAGAGCAGCGGTACGCAGACCGATATCGGGTGCCGGGCGAGAACCCCATCCGAGTCGTCGTCGAGATCTCGATCGACCGGATCCTCGGACGCGCCTGAGCCGCACCTGTCATGCGGTCGCCACCATGCCGGCGACCGCAGCCGCCCACTCGTCGCTGGCGTTGACGCACGGGATCAAGAGCAGGTCCTCGCCGCCGAGACCCTCCCACTGATCGCGCCCCCGGATCCCGATCTCTTCGATCGTCTCGAGGCAGTCGGCAGTGAACGAAGGGGTGAGGATCGCCAGCTTGCGCACACCCCGTTTGTACAGCTTGGGCAACACCTTGTCCGTGTACGGCTCGATCCACTTCTGACCGGCGAGCCTGCTCTGGAACGTGGTCGACGTCTTGTCGGCCTCGAGGCCGAGCTCGTCGACGAGCGCCCTCGTCGTGGCGAAACACTGAGCGCGATAGCAGAAACGATTGGCGTCGTTGATCGTCGCGCAGCAGTCGTCGACCTGGAGACACCACTCGCCGGTGGTGTCGCTCTTCTTCACCTGCTTCTCGGGAAGACCGTGGTAGCTGAACAAGACGTGGTCCGGGTCGTATCCGGCGAGTCGTTCCGCCGCAACCGCCGCAGCGGCCTCGACGAAGCCCGGATCGTCATAGAAGGCTCCGATCGTCGTGACGTCGGGGACGTTCCACTGTGCGGCGGCGATCTCCAACGTCTTCGCGACTGCGGATCCACCCGAGGCCGACGCGTACTGCGGGAACAGAGGCAGTATGACGATCCGCTCGACACCTGCTGCGGTCAGTGCTTTCAGCGCCGACTCGATCGTCGGGTTCTTGTACCGCATGCCGAACTCGACCCGATACGCCTCGCCCAGCCGCACCTGGACCTTGTCCCGCAGTGCCTCGGTGTGGATCACCAGCGGGGAGCCGTCGTCGGTCCAGATCTTCTCGTAGGCCTCGGCGGAGCGACGAGGACGGAAGGGGAGGATGATGCCGTTCAGCAGGAGCGATCTGACGGGCGCCGGGACGTCGAGAACTCGCGAGTCGGACAAGAACTCTCGGAGGTAGCTCCTGACATCGTCGACGCTGGTCGAGTCTGGAGTTCCGAGCTGCAGCAGGAGAACACCGGTCGGCTTGGTAGTTGACATGAGCCGTGACCGTACGGCGGACGGCATCTGACAGTGAGTCGGAAACCGTGCCTCTCCATCCACCGGCAGGCCTACGATCGCGCCATGAATCGACGCTCGGACGTTGTGGTGATCGGAGGTGGAATCGCCGGCGTGTCCGCCGCCGCAGAGATCTCGGAAACCGCCTCGGTCGTGCTGCTCGAACGTGAGCCCACCTTGGCGTACCACACGACCGGTCGATCGGCTGCGCTGTACTTCGGCTCGTACGGTCATCCCGACACCCTGCCGCTGACCCGACGCTCCATGGAATGGTTCGAGGACCCGCCCAACGTCGACCACCCGGTGCTCTCACCCCGCGGAGCGCTGACCGTGGTGTTCTCCGGAGACCTCCCCGACCTCGAAGGCGGCGTCCCGATCACACCGAAGGAAGCGGCGGACCGGGTGCCATCACTTCGCGCAGAACTGCTGGTCGGGGCGGTGTGGGAGCCCGACGCGGCCGACATGGATGTTGCCGGCATCCATCAGGCGTACGTCCGCCGGCTCAGATCGAACGGCGGCACCATCGTCACATCGCGCGAGGTGACCTCGTTGACACCCGATGCTCCATGGCAGGTCTCGACGCCAGAGGGCACATGGCAGGCGGATCATGTCGTGAACGCAGCCGGAGCCTGGGGGGATGAGATCGCCCGTCTCGCCGGGCTTCGGCCCATCGGCCTCGTGCCGAAGCGGCGGACCGCATTCATGGTGACGGCTCCGCCGGATTCCGAGCGCTGGCCCCTGGTGACCGATGCCGGACACAACTTCTACTTCAAGCCGGACGGGATCCAGCTGCTCTGCTCCCCAGCCGACGAGACCCCGTCAGAACCCTGCGACGCCCGGCCCGAGGACGTGGACATCGCCATCGCCATCGAACGCATCAATGATGCGACGTCACTCCAGATCACGTCGATCCGATCCAGCTGGGCCGGCCTGCGGACCTTCGCTCCGGATGGCTCGATGGTGATCGGCTCCGATCCCGACAACGAGACGTTCCACTGGCTCGCCGGTCAAGGGGGGACAGGCATCCAGACGGCGCCGGCCGCAGCGAAGCTCCTCGCGACCACGCTCACCGATGCCTCCTCGACGGCCGCAGCGCCGTTCGATCCAGCACGATTCCGTTGAGAGCGGCGGACGTCTTCGTCATCGTCGCCACGCTCCTGGCGTGGACGACACTCATCCCGCAGATCCGCCGGATCATCCGCACGGGCGACATCGAAGGGGTGTCGGTGACCTGGCCGTTCATCGGATTGGTGTCCAACACTGCATGGACGCTCTATCTGGCGAGCCAGGCGCTGTGGGCTGCGACCCCGTCGACGGCGGGGATGGTCGTCTTCTACGTGGTCGCCATCAAGGTCCTGGCCGACCGACACGCGCCGCTGCGACGCGCCCTGGGCCGCGGAGCACTTTGGGCGTCCACGCTCGGCACCGTCGGGGTGTTGTTCGGCTGGGGTGCGTTCGGGCTCGTCCTCGGATGGAGCTACGCCGTTCAGATGGCGCCACCTCTGGTCGCTGCGTATCGGAGCTCGAGCCCAACCGGCATCTCGATCGGATCGTGGACGCTGATCACCGTCGAGGCACTGCTCTGGGGCATCTACGGATGGCTGCTGGACGATCTTCCCGTCCAGGTGTTCGCCCTCACCGGAGTCGTGGCGGGTTCTTCGATCCTGGCCAGGGCGTGGCAGACCCGACGACGGGTCTCTCAGGCGCCGGTGCCGCCGATTGCCTCGTCCGACACCAGGTTGTAGGTCCGGAGCTGGCCTCTCGCGACCGTCTCGTGATCCGAAGCACGGGTGATCTCGACGAGCCAGAGCTGTTGTGTGCGGCCCTGATGGATGGGTGTCGCCCGTGCCTCGAGCCGCCCGTCGCGATGAGAACGCAGGAAATCCGTCGAGTTGCTGAGCCCGACCGACCCCACCATTCCGCGGTCGATGGCGTATGTCGCCGACCCGACCGAACCCAACGACTCGACGATGGCGCAGTAGACGCCTCCGTGGACGAGACCGTACGGCTGACGGTGCCGGTCGTCGGGATCGAGATGGGCCGTCACCTCGACGGTGCTCACATGATCGAGCTCGAGCCCGAGCGTTGCGTCGAAGCCGAGGGACGAGCGGAAACCTGGATCGGTCGTCATGTCCTGGAGGCTATCTCCTCGGCGTGCGCGATCAATCCCGGTCGGTGTGGAGGGAATCGAGTCGCACCGAGGCCAGCGGCAACGCCAGCTCGAATCGGGAGAGGCCGTCGACGCGGTGGTACTCGAGACTGCCCTGCATCAACTCGGCGAGTTGGCGGGAGACGGCCAGACCGAGCCCGACGGAGGATGGCGTGGTGACGCTGTTCGAGCCTCGCCCGTACGCCTCGAAGATGGCACGCTCGGAGCCGCTCGGCACACCCGGCCCATCGTCCACGATGGTGGTGATGACACGGCGGCCCCGCACCTCGACCTCGGCCCAGATGTGGTCGCCGCCATACCGGAGTGCGTTGGTGAGGAGGTTTCGGACGATCTGACGGAAACGCAGGGGGTCGAGGATCGCCTCGGCCTGGTCGCCGCGTACGGTCGCGTGCAAGCGACCGGACGACTTCGAGTCGTGGAGCGCCAGGATCGAGCGAAGCTCGGCAACGATGTCGGCGGTCACCGGCTTGACGCTCAGTGTTCCGATATCGGCACGGGCAGCGACGAGCAGATCTTCGATGATGTTGCCCAGCTCTGCCCCCTGTTCGGTGATGAGCGCGATGAACTCGTCGAGCTCGTCGCCGGAGAAGATCTCCCGATCGTTCTTGAGCGCTTCGGCCAAGCCGACGATCCCTGTGAGCGGCGTGCGCAGCTCGTGACTGACCGAGGCGATGAACTGGTCCTTCGACCTGATCGACTCCTCGAGTTGCTCCTTCAACTCGGTGACCTGGTGGAGGCTGTCCTCGAGCCGACCGCGCTCGAGGGACACGGCGAGCTGCCGGGCGATCGTGGCGAACGAGCGGAGGTCGGTCTCGTCGAAGACCGTCATCTCCGACATGGGACCTCCAACCAACATGATCCCCACGATGCGGGACTCGGTCTGAATCGGTGTCACCATGGCGTCTTTGACGGATCCGACGCCGGGGAACCCCAGCGACTCGCCATCCGGTCGGCGCACGATGGCTCCATCCGACGAGCGCACAATGCCGTTCCATGGGTCGGCGAGGTAGTCGAAGACCGCCGGCTGCATGCGTGCGACCACCTCTCCGCTCTCCACACCTGTCTGGTAGACGAGCTTCCCACCCCACTCGGGGAACAGGAGGATCGAGGCGTAGGTGGAGTCGAACATCTTGGCGGTCCCCTTGGCGACGACCTCAAGCGACGCGTCGATGACGGGGCTGCGGTGGAGATCTCTCGAGATCTCGTACATCGCCGCAGTGCGGAGCCGCTCATCCACCTGGGACGTGTACGCCCGGTAGGCGATGAACAGAACTGCGATCGGGATGAAGGCGAGCCAGGCTGCCTCCTGCTGGGCGTTGACGATTGTCACGGCGACCAAGCCGAGCGCAACGTTCATCGCAGCGGCGATCGAGCTGAATCGGAGCACGTCGTTCGCCTCGGCCCTCGAGGGGCGGGAACCCGAGAGGCTCACGGCGATCGTGATGAGGGAGTCGGCGATCAGGAGCGAGAATCCCGCAGCGATCATGACGCCGAGCCAGCCGTAGAGGCCGAGAGCATCCCCCAGCCCGATGACGCCGCGGAAGGCGAGGATCGAGACGACGGCCTGCAGGGCGAACTGGCCGACGTTGAAGACGAGCTTGATCGGCGTGTTCCTGCGAAGTACGCCGAAGGCGAGCAAGTTGCCGACGGCGTGTGCAGCGACGAAAGTGATCGGGTCCATGAAGTAGAGACCGATCACCAGGGGGATCTCGCTCAGCGAGAACGTGAAGGAGTCTCTCCGAAAGCGGAAGTGGACGACCGAGCTCTCCGCTGCGACGACCAGTACGACCATGAGCCACGCCGGGATGGTCAGCGAAACTTGCGGGCCGTCGAGCGATTCGGTGACCGGGAGGAGCGCAACGGCTACGGCGATCACGACGACGTTGAGCGCCCAGATCTTGGCGAAGGGGCTGATCGACCCGTCGGCCCGGCGCATCAGCGACGTGACACGTTCGATCGGCCCCGTCACGGCAGGCTCACACGGGGGAAGCGAGAGTTCACTTCCCGGTCCCCCGGTACCCGTTTTGTGATTCCAGCTGAGACCCCGACGACATCGACCTCACCTCTGTATGACAATCGGTGGTTCAAGACCACTCTCAGTGGTGATCGACGATCGGCCGCGGAATCTAGAGGCACAGAATCGGGACGCGCGAAGGGACTAGCCACCCGGCGAGGGCGTTCAGGCGAATCGGGACATCCACGTCTCGAGCCGGCTGCAAGCCTCCTCGATGTCGGCGGTCGACTCCGAGTACGAGAAGCGCACATGACGATCACCGGCCGTCCGGTCGAAGTCGACGCCGGGCGTCACCGCCACGCCGACGTCGTCGAGCCATCGCCGGCAGAGCTCGGCGCTGTCGATTCCGAGGTGGCCGACATCGGCCCAGACGTAGAAAGCCCCGTCGGGCGGTGCGACTCGCTGGATGCCCATTGCGGAGAGACTCGACATCACAAGATCCCGGTTGACCCGGTATCGGGCGACATGAGCGTTCAGTTCGGCATCCGCCTCCAGCGAACCGAGCGCCGCATGCTGGGAGATCGCCGGCGCCGAGATGTACAGGTTCTGTGCCAACCGCTCGACCGGCCCGAACAGATTGTCAGGCACGACCGTCCATCCGACCCGCCAGCCGGTCATCGACTGATACTTCGAGAAGGACTGCACGACGACGGCCTCGTCGTCGTAGGCGAGTGCGCACACCCCGGCGTCACCGAAGGTGATCCCGTGGTAGATCTCGTCGGAGATCAGACGAAGGTCTGCGCTTTGACAGAACCCGGCGAGCCGCCGCATCTCGTCGTCTGCCAGAACCGTGCCCGTCGGGTTGGACGGCGACGCCACGACCACCCCATCGAGCGGCATCGACTCCTCGAGTTGCTCGATCGAGAGGTTGAATCCGGTGTCGGGCCCGACGGTGATCGGCACCACCTCCACACCGAGGGCATCCATGATGTTCCGGTAGGCGGCATAGCCCGGCTCGGTCATCGCAACGCGGTCGCCGGCATCGAAGCAAGCCAAGATGGCGAGCGTGAACCCGCCCGATGCCCCCACCGTCACCACGACCCTGCTCGGATCGATCTCGAGCCCGTGACGCTGTGCGTAGAGGCGGGCGATCCGACTGCGGAGGGCCGGGATCCCCACCGCCTCGGTGTAGCCGAGACGGTCGGACTCGAGCGCCACAGCCGCCGCCTCCAGGGCGAGGCGGGGTGCCGGGGTACTGGGCTGACCCACCTCGAGATGAAGGACGTCGCCCACCTGAAGCTGCCTCATGGCCGCCGACTTCATGACCTCCATCACATAGAACGGGCTGATGCCCGAGCGGTTCGACGCTTTCATGTCCGACGCCGATCGACGAGCACACGACCCCGTCTCATCACGAACACCGGGTCCAAGAGGGTCTGGACCCGATCGTGGGGGTCCTCTCCGAACCCCACGATGTCGGCGGGGAGTCCTGGCAGGAAGCCAAACGGTTCTCCCACATAGTCGTACGCGCCGCCGGTGACAGCCCAGAGGGCATCGGACACGGAGAAGCCGTATTCGGTGAGGCCGACCGCCTCTGCCCCGATCCGTCCCTGCGGCGTCCCGAAGTCACTGCCGGCGAGCACGGAGACACCTGCACCACTCGCCATGGCCGAAAGGCTGCGCAAGCGGTCTAGCCCCTCGGCGAGGACCCGGCCTCCGGTGCGTTCCAGCCCGATCTGGTCGAGCACTCGTTCCACCTGTCTCACCGTCGGCACCCAGGCACCACCACGTGCGCCCAGAGCCCGGACATCGTCGTCGGTGAGGTACAACCCGTGTTCGATCGAGTCGACCCCGGCCTCCACGGCGATCGACGGTGTGTCCGGAGCCATGGAGTGGATCGCAACGCGCAGAC
>JAHEIN010000148.1 GCA_024639335.1 bacterium
GGATTCACCGTCGCCGCTCCGGTTGCGACCGAACTCGAGGCAGGCTTCATCCCGATCCGAAAGCCCGGCAAGCTGCCGTACGAAGTGCATCGGCGCGAATACAGCCTCGAGTACGGCACCGATGCCTTGGAGATGCACACCGATGCAGTGGGGCCGGGGGATCGGGTGCTCGTCGTCGACGACGTCATCGCGACTGGCGGCACCGCGGCTGCCGCCCTGGCCCTGTTGGGGGACGTCGGGGCAGAGGTTGTAGCGGTGTCGGTGTTCATAGAATTGGGATTCCTCAACGGCGCCGACGCACTCGGAGGCGTTCCTTTCCATGCCCTTCTCACCTACGACTGACGAACTCGATCCCGAATCGGGGTATCAACACGTCATCGAGACGTTTCAGGATCGCCATCCCGAGGGAGACGCGGAGATACTCGAACGGGCGTACCGGCTGGCGTACGCCGCTCACGACGGACAGACGCGCAAGAGTGGTGAGCCCTACATCACCCACCCGATCGCAGTCACCCAGATTCTGGCCGACTACGGCATGGACACCGCGACGCTGGCGGCCTCGTTCCTTCACGACACCGTCGAAGACACCGACGTCACCCTCGAGGAGATCACTTCGCAGTTCGGCACCGAGATCGCCTATCTGATCGACGGCGTCACCAAACTGGACCGGCTGCACTACGGCACCCGGGAACAAGCGCAGGCTGCAGCCATCCGCAAGATGGTCATCGCCATGGCTGAGGACCTGCGGGTCCTCATCATCAAGTTGTGCGACCGGCTCCACAACATCAGGACGATCGATTCACTCCGAGCGGAGAAACAGCAGCGCGTAGCTCGGGAGACGCTCGACGTCTACGCACCGCTGGCCCACAGGCTGGGAGTCCAAGAGATCAAGCACGAGCTCGAAGACCGATGCTTCGGGATCCTCTATCCGGGCCCATGGGCTGAGATCACCGAGAAGCTCCAAGAACGAGCGCCCGAGCGCGAGGAGTTCATGGAGGCGGTCATCGACGAGCTCAATCAGATGCTGTCGGATGCCTCGATCAAGGCGGAGGTGACCGGTCGGCCCAAGCACCACTACTCCATCTACCGAAAGATGGTGGAGCAGGGTCGCTCTTTCGACGAGATCCACGATCTGATCGGCATCCGCGTCATCACCGACACGATGCAGGATTGCTACGCAGTACTGGGACTCGTTCATGCACGGTGGCTGCCCGTGTCAGGGCGCTTCAAGGACTACGTGGCGATGCCCAAGTTCAACCTGTATCAGTCTCTGCACACCACGGTCATCGGCAAGGACGGGAAGCCGCTGGAAGTGCAGATACGCACTCGCGAGATGCACCAGCTCGCCGAGGCGGGCGTCGCAGCCCATTGGCGATACAAGGAAACGGAGAAGACCGACCTTCGGTGGCAGGGGGGCCTGCACGCACTCGAGGAGCTGCACTCCGACCCTGTCGAGTTCCTCGACCAGCTGAAGATGGACCTGTACCAGGACGAGGTGTTCGTCACCACTCCGGCGGGAGACATCAAGACGCTGCCGAAGGGAGCAACGGCGATCGACTTCGCCTATGCAGTCCACACCGAGGTCGGGCACCGTTGCGTCGGCGCAAAGATCAACGGCCGGCTGATGCCGCTCAGCACCCGGCTCGAGTCCGGCGATTCGATCGAGATCATCACCTCGAAATCCGAGACGGCGGCCCCATCCCGCGACTGGCTGAAGATCGCCAGCACATCGCGGGCGAAATCGAAGATCAAGCAGTGGTTCCTCAAGGAGCGCCGTAGTCAAGCGATGGCTGAGGGACGGGAACAGCTCTTCGCACTGCTCAGGAAGGAAGGACTCGGCCTGGGTGCTGCGGAGCGTGACGCGCTTCTCGAGGAGATCGCCGGCGAGTTCTCCAAGCCCAGCTCTGACGTGTTGCTGGTGGCGATCGGGGAAGGCGAGATCGGAGCCAGCACGGTGCTCCAACGGATACTTCGTCACATTCGTCCCGAGACCGACACCGAAGACCTGCTGCAGCCGGTTCGCCCACGGAAGTACTCCTCGGCAGGCCCGGGGATCATCGTCGAAGGCCTCGATGACATGATGGTTTCCATCGCCCGATGTTGCGTGCCGGTGCCCGGTGACGACATCGTCGGGTTCGTGACGGTGGGTCGCGGTGTCTCGGTCCATCGCAGTGATTGCACCAACCTCGCGTCGCTGGCGTCGAACGGTGCCGAGCGCATGATCGAGGTCGCGTGGCCGGCCGAGCGGGTCGGGTCGTTCTACGTGTGGGTCCAGGTCGAGGCGCTCGACCGCACCCGCCTGCTACGTGACGTCACAGAGGTCATCTCCGAGCTCGCCGGCAACATCACGGCCTCCTCGTCGATCACGGGTCGAGACCGAGTCGCAATCCTCCGCTACGAGGTCGAACTCTCCGATCCCTCCCAAGTTCCCCGCCTGATCAGTGATCTGCGGGGTGTCGATGGCGTCTTCGCGGCGTTCCGTCTCGTCGGAGAGCCAGATGAATCGTGAGCCGGCAGGCCGGGCGTTCACGGCACACGCCGGCAATGGGAACTCACAGCAGTGACTAGTGCGATTTGACGCTACAGATATGGTCACTGTCAGCCGATAGACCTCGATACGACGCGCTTCGAGGAGACCAGGGACATCATGCTTCGGCGACTTCGCCTCCCAGGCAAGCTGGCAATCGCAGCGCTGCCGCTCGTTGTGCTCCTCGTCGCAGCCGCAACGCTCTTCGCGCTCGACGCATTCGAGGATGCCGACCGGCAGGACTTCACGGCGGACCTCGCTGCAACCTGGGAGCCGCTTCAAGACGTCATCGACGTCTTCGCCGCCGAGGAGGCAGCGACGCTGTCCGCCCTCGACGAACTCGTCGAGCAGGATCTGTCGGCCGTGCGCGGCGTCGCCGACCTGACCGGCACCCGCGAATCGACCGACGAAGCGCTGGACTCGCTGCGCACATACATTCGGGATCTCGGAGATCCCGCCCCGATCGTCAGCCAGTTCGAAGTAGCCGAGTTGGCCGTCGGCGCCGTCCGGGCCTTCTTCGATGAGTCCGGCACGTCTCCGGCGACACAGCGGGTCCGTATCCCAGAGGGATATGACCTCGCAGATGCACAGATCCTCGAGATCGGTGACTTCATCGTTGCCGAGGTCGCAGACGTCGACCTGGCTCGCGAGCTCGCCGGTGTGGCAGCCGTCAGCCGGGCCCTGCAGGCAGCCACCATCCAGGATCGCACCGTCGCACTGCTGGAGTCCACCGAGCGCCTCGCCACCAACCTCGAGACGATCCGGCGCTCCGGAGTCGATGTGACGCAGTGGCTGTCGTCGTTCGAATCTTCGATCGCAACCGATGCAGCTCTGGCGGGCTATCGAAGCTCCGGCCTCCAACAGGCCGTGTTCGACGCGTCCCGATTCGCCGGAGAGATCGTGCGCAATGGAGAACGGGCGCCGCAAGCGGTCGACTCGAACTGGTCGGATTCGTCGGAGGCGCGTAGCGCGGCGCTGCTCGACTTCCAGAGGTCACAGATCGAGGCCGTCATCGAACAGGCACGCCAGGCCGCGACCGACGTTCGGCAACAGGCAGTGATCGTGTTGGGGATCGCCGCAGCAGCCGTGCTTGCGGCGGCCGGGGTCACCGTACTCGTTTCCCGCTCGATCGTGTCCCGGGTGCGGACCATCACCGAAAGCGCCCGCAATGTCTCCCAGACTCAGCTGCCGGCGCTTGTCGAGGCGCTGAGGGACCCCTCCGAGGATGCCGTCCTCCCGACGATCCCTCCGATCCGTGATCGTGGAGCCGACGAGGTCGGGGATCTCGCACGTTCATTCTCGGCGATGCAGTCCACCCTCGAGCATGTCGCGACCCAGCAGGTGGAGGTGTTGCGCAAGGGCGTCGCCGACATGTTCGTCACGCTGGCTCGTCGCAATCGAAGCCTCATCGACCGCCAGCTCGCCATGATCGACATGCTCGAGCGCAATGAGGAGAATCCCGACACGCTCGCCGACTTCTATCAGCTCGATCATCTCGCCACTCGGATGCGACGGAACGCCGAGAGCCTCCTGGTTCTGGCAGGCAGTGAGCCTCAGAAGAAATGGCGCACTCCGCTCGAGATCGACGACGTCGTGAGGGCTGCGTTGGGGGAAGTCGAGGACTATCGGCGAATCGACGTGTTGGCGCTCGAATCGGTCCGCCTGAGGGGTGCTGCCGTTTCCGATCTCGCGCATCTGCTGTCAGAACTGCTCGAGAACGCCACCTCGTTCTCGCCGCCCGAGACACGGGTCCGCATCGCGGGGCACTTCCACGACGAGGGATATCTGATCACAGTCACCGACCGGGGTGTCGGGGTGCCGACACGGCGGCTGACGGAACTCAACGAATTGCTCTCCCGTCCTCCAGTGGTCGGACTGGCTCTCGAGCCGACGCTTGGTTTGTACGTTGTTGCGATGTTGGCGAAACGGCACGGCGTCAAGGTTCGACTCGTGACCGGCGCGCCCGGCCTCACCGCTCATGTGATGGTCCCCAAGGCGCTGTTCGAGATCGGGGTCGAACCGTCGATCCCGCCGACGGCCCCGGCGACGAATCGGCCCGAGCCGCCGGCTGAGCCCGCTCCGTTGCGGCCGACGGCGCCCCGTGAAATGACGGATGCCGTGCGCCCGAGGATGGAACCCGAACCCGAGATTCGATCGGCTCGCCACAGCGCGCCATCGCCGCAGCCGGCGGAGCTCCCCATGCGGCAGGCTCCGGCACAGACCGATCGGCCGGTCCCCGCAGAGGCGACGGCAGAACAAACGCAACTCGACGATCTCTCGCCCTCCAGCCTGCCGACACGCCAGCCCGGCGCCTCCTACACCGCCCCGGACGTGGCAGAGCGAACGGTCGAGACGTCGTCCCGGGATCCCGAGGAGATCAAGTCGGCGTTGAGCTCGTACCAGCTCGGAGTGGCGGTCGGAAGAGATTCGAACAAAGAAGAGGTGCATCATGAGTGAAGCTGCCGACTCCCTCAACTGGCTCATCATCCGCTTCGTCGAACAGGTGCCCGCAGTGCGTCAAGCGGTCGTGGTTTCCTCCGATGGTCTCCCGCTCGCCGTGTCGAACGGCGTCGAACGCGAGACGGCGGAGCGCCTGGCAGCCGTTTCATCCGGGCTGATCGGCCTCGCCTACGGCTCGGCTGGTCGCTTCGGCGCCGGTGCCGTCAACAACGTCATCATCGAAATGGAACGTGGCTGGCTCTTCGTGACCGGGATCAGGGACGGCTCGTTGATGTGCGTGAGCACCGGGAAAGACGCAGACATCGGGATGATCGGCTACGAGATGGCGCTGTTCTCCGATCGAGCCGGTGACGTGCTGACGCCCGAGGTCCGGGCGGAGCTCAAGTCGGTGCTCTTGGGGAGTTGACGAACCGTGTCCGATATCCAGGGGCGCTTCGTTCGCCCGTATGCGATCACCGGCGGGCGGACGTCCGTCGACGGGCCTCCACTCGAATTGGAGAGCCAGATCGCTGCGACGGATCGCGGACGAGCGAACCAACACCGGTACCGATGGGAGGCGGCGCAGGTCATCGCGGCATGCGACTCGGCGATTGCGCTGATCGAGATCGCAGCGAAGCTCGAGATCCCGGTCGGAGTGGCCAGAGTCGTGGTCGCCGACCTGATCAAGCAGGGCGCCGTCGAACTCCTCGTCGAGGAAGAGTCTGCGTCGTATTCGGAACTACTGGAGAAGGTGCTCGATGGCATCCGCAGCCTCTGATCGTCGACGCACCCCCGTGAAGATCGTCGTGGCCGGTGGCTTCGGCGTCGGGAAGACGACCTTCGTCGGCTCGATCTCCGAGATCGAGCCGCTCCGCTCGGAAGCGGTGATGACGACCGCCTCGTCCGGCGTGGACGAGCTGTCCGCAACCGATGGCAAGACCACCACGACGGTGGCGATGGACTTCGGGAGGATCAGCCTCGGTTCTGAACTGTTGCTGTACCTCTTCGGAACTCCCGGGCAAGGGAGGTTTCACTTCATGTGGAACGAGCTGAGTCGCGGGGCGATTGGGGCCATCGTCTTGGCCGATACCCGCCGACTCGCCGACTGCTTCGCCGCCATCGACTTCTTCGAACAGCGGAGTGTTCCTTTCGTCGTCGTCGTCAACACCTTTCATGGGGATCGGCCTCACGAGCTCGAGGCAGTGCGCCAGGCCCTGCAGATCGGGAACCGGGTGCCGATGGGGTACTGCGACGCCCGGAACCGCAATGAGGTCCAGCGCGCGCTGATCGAACTGGTGGAACACGCGCTCGTCAAAGCCCGCCGGTCCGAGCTCGCCGGCCGCTGATAGGCCCCCGGCCTGCCGGCTGCGAGTCGATCTGATGGGCTTGGTGAGATCTGATGAGATCAGAGTTGAGGAGCGATTCCGGCCGAGATCAGGCCCTGCGGCGGAAGCGCTTGATCGCCTGGGAGTACTCGTCGGCCGCCGATTCGTCACCGACTTGCTCGGCCTCGGATCCTTCGAGGGCTGCGAGTTTGCTCGCAAGGGTGTTCTGGCTCGGCTGGTCGGCAAGCTCGGTGTCTCTCGTTGCGGCGGTTTCGGGCGAGGGTGGTGGCGGTCCGGCGGCTTCTCGGGCGGTCTCCACGTCGGTGGGCGTCTCACGGGCGCGTTCGCCCGGCGTGGCGTGTCGGCTGAGTTCGGCCTCGACACTGCGCAGCTCGGCCCGCAGCTCTGCGATCTTCGACTTCAATTCGAGCTGCTCGTCTTGCATGCTTCGCTTGATCT
>JAHEIN010000149.1 GCA_024639335.1 bacterium
CGATACCGGTAGGTGCGCATCGTCGCCGAGAACCGGGCGCTGAAGTCATCAGGGACCACCATCGCGTCCATTGCCACTATCTCGGGCCCCAACATCGCCGTGAGAGACCGGTGGATGCGGTCGGATTCCATCGAGACGTCCGACGAGAAGCTGATGACCTGGTGACGGGCGTGCACCCCTGAGTCGGTCCGGCCGGCGCACACGCTGTCGATGGGGTGCCCGAACACCTTGAGGAGTGCGGCTTCGACCTCACCCTGGACGGTCCGGACGTTGCGATTCTTGGCGTATCCGTGGAACCCGGTGCCGTCGTAGGACAGATCGACCCGGTAGCTGGGCATCAGCCGAACGCTGAGAAGAACGCGAAGGGAAACCGGAGGATCGACTGGATGATGAAGAGAATCGCAGCGCCCAGAATCACGCCGATGAGCCCTTCCCTCAACTTCATGTCCATCACCTGTGCGGTGCCCACGCCGGCAGCGGCGAAGTACCACAGCGAGCCGACGGCGGCGGCGATCGCAGAGAACTCGAGTACCGCACCGAGGATCATCGGGAGGTAGGCGATTCCGTGCGCCCGCATGATCGCCTGAGTCTGCTCGAATCGCCGCCAGTAGTCGCCTGGGGGCTTGAACAACCGGGACGCGGCGAACCAGGTTGCGACCGCCAGAAAGAGCCACCCGGCCACATTCGAGATCACCACGTTGAGCGCAGCGGTCACGAACGAGGCCGCTCGGAAGCCTTGACCGACGAACAAGCCGACCAGCACCACCAGAGACACGATCGCCACCAGCACGACGGCGTCGGCGGTGGCATTCCTGTCCCATCGGACCTCGTCGAAGACGCCCTTGTCGAATCGGGCAGCTCTGAGCGCGCGTTGGAGGATCGGTCCCATCAGTGGGGTCGGAGCGTACCAGCCGCGTCCATGGCCTCCAGCCGCCGCGCCGGCCTGGCGAGGGACTCCTCCATGTCCTGCATCTCGGCAAACGTGGCCCAGCGCACCCCTTCGGATCCTTCACCTTCGATCAGGCGCTCGGAACCGGCGACGAACCCGAGTCGGACGTCGAGATGGAGATGCTGTGGCTGGTCACCCCGCTGGGGGAACAGGTGGACGTCGACATCGGCCACGCCCAAGCTCGCCAGATCGGCAATGCCGATCTCCTCGGAGACCTCGCGCCGTGCAGCCGACTCGATATCGGAGTCATCTGGCTCGACATGACCCCCCGGCTGGAGCCAGCGGCCGATCTTGCGGTGGTTGACGAGCGCCGCCGCCGATCGGCGCGGGTGGATCACGAAGGCCGAGGCAGTGATGTGGCCCGGCTGGTACTCGGTGCGGTCGAAAGCCGTGGCCTTCTCGGCCAGCAGATCGAGAATGAAGGCCAGGTGCCGGGCTTCCTCTGAAGTAGTCGGCCGGTGCGACTCCAGCAACGACCGCAGCGAAACGTGCCTGGGCGTCATCGGCGGCGAAGTCGAACCCGCTCGACCCCATGATCGGAGCCCTTCTCGAGAATCAGCGTCGCACGGTCCCTGGTGTGGAGGATGTTCTCGTAGAGGTTGACCTCGTTGATCTCCTTCCAGATGCGATGGGCCTCGGCAGTGGCGTCGGCGTCGGACAGATCGGAGTAGCGGTGGAAGTACGCGTCGGGCTGACGGAATGCCGTGTCGCGCAGAGTCAGGAACCGGTCGATGTACCAGGTCTCGATGTCGGCGGGATCGGCATCGACGTATATCGAGAAGTCGAAGTAGTCCGAGACGAAGGAGCCCGGCCCGCCACCCTGGAGCACGTTGAGCCCCTCCAGGATCACGATGTCCGGTTGATCGATCTCCCTTCGCCGATCCGGGACCACGTCGTAGGCCTGGTGCGAATAGATCGGAGCCTCGAGCGGCGACGCTCCACTCTTGAGAGACTCGACGAACCGGAGAAGCGATCGGCGGTCGAACGACTCAGGGAAGCCCTTGCGGTCCATGATCCCTCGGGCTTCGAGCAAGGCGTTGGGGTACAGGAACCCGTCTGTGGTGACGAGGTCGACACGCGGGTGATCGGGCCAGGTCTTCAGTAGCTCCTGGAGGATTCTGGCGATGGTCGACTTGCCGACTGCGACGGACCCGGCGATACCGATCACGTAGGGGACGCGCTCGGAAGGTTTGCCGAGGAACGTGTCGGTGACGGTGAACAGCTGTTGGGAGGCGCGCACATAGAGGTTGAGCAGCCGCGACAGCGGCAGGTAGATCGCCTCGACCTCGGGCACCGAAAGCTCGACGTTGATGCCCTTGATCCGATCGACGTCCTCTGCGGTCAGAGTCATCGGTGTGGCAGCCCTCAGTGAGGCCCACTCGTCACGAGCGAAGTCCAGATACGGTGTTCCGTTGGCAGTCACGGCCGGAACGCTAGCTGCGGTGGAGCGCCACGATTCCTCAGCTGTCACCCGATCGCTGTTCAGCCCGCAGTGACGACGCTTCCGGGCCGTGCGTCGTCTGGCGCCGCGATGGCGCGTGTTGAGGCTGGAATCTCGAGGAGAAAGACGTTCCGCTCCTGGGAGTGCGAATACGTCAGGTCTCCACCCAATCGGTTCGCGAGCATTCTGGAGACCGGAAGACCGACCCCGACGGACCCGGTGACCGTGCTTCCGGGGCCACGGGTGTACGGCTCGAAGATCGCTTCGGCGTCGGTCTCCGAGAGCCTCGTGCCCCGATCGCTCACCGCAACGATCAGCGACTGCCCACGCCGTGCCATGTCCATTCTGACCTCTTCACCGCCATGCTTGAGCGCGTTGGTGATCAGGTTCCGAACGATCTGTCGAAACCTCAGTGGGTCACTCACGATGCGCGTGTCGCCCAGCTCATTGCATTCGACCTGCAGACCTGTCTGGTCGAGAATCGCTTGGATGGCTGCCTTTGCCTCGTTGCAGGCATCCATCGGCTGGTGAACGATCGATAGATCCGCCATCTGATCTCGTGCTGCAACGAGCAGATCCTCAACGAGGTATGACACCTCGCGCCCCTGCTGGGCGATGATCTCGATCATCTCGGCGGGCTCGGCATCGATGCCGGATTCGTCCCTGAGGAGCTCAGCCATGCCAACGATCCCCGTGAGTGGCGTTCGCAGCTCGTGACTGATCGTCGCGATGAAGCGGTCCTTCTCCCCCATGGCCTCCTCGGCGCTGCTCAGGCGGCGCAACCAGGAAACCGTTGCGGCGACCGCCAATGTGACGATCAGGATCTCCACCAATGCCCCGCCGTCCGCAAGCGTCCGGTTTCGTGCGGACTCGGCGGCGATGCGAGCGACTGCGTCGTCGACGATCTCGCTCGTTGCGAGGAAGGAGACAACGATCGACTCGTCGTGGATCTTGATCAGGGCTTCGAGCGGTACTCCGTCATCGACCCCGGCCAGCGTTTCGAACGCCCCATCGGAGAACATCTCGATCTCCTGGATCAGCGTGGAGGAAGCGATCCCGGCGTCTACGGCCTCATGGGCCAACCAGTTGAGTTCGTTGAGCGAACCCATCAGGTCGGCGCGACGCTCCGGCATGATCTCGCCGATGACGAGTACGGACAGCAACGCTGCGTCCGCTTCATGCAGTTGCGATCGCAGATTGAGTGTCAGCTCTTCGTTGGCCTCGAGCTGTGTCGCCCTGGTCCGGAGGACGAACCCGAATCCGATGGTCAACGCCAGCACGACGGCAGTGCTGATGAGCACCGTCAGTCTCCGACGCCGATTCGGCAATGCACGCGTTTCCAGGGCCATACACCGTCTGTCGACTCCGCTGGTGACCACCTAAGGAATCAACCTGCCATCTTGGAGACGATCGTCGCTCCGACAATCCGGGCGATGTCCGCACCGAGCCGTGGCAGGATCGGTGACCGAGCGCTCGATCGGCCGTCTTCCCTGGCCGGCAGGAAGGTACGAGCAATGAGTGAAGCCCGGGTTCGACCCGGGCTTCGACCGCGTGTTGCGTGCAGCGGGTATTCAGACGAGTTCGATGACCGCCATTTCGGCGCCGTCACCTCGACGGGGACCGAGCTTGGTGATCCGGGTGTATCCGCCGGGACGGTCCACGTACTCCGGAGCCACTTCATCGAACAACTTGGTCACGACCTCATTGTCGGTGATCGTGCGAAGCACGACACGCCGGGCGTGCAGGTCACCGTTGCCGGCCTTCGTGATGATCTTCTCGGCGAAGGGTCGTACCGCCTTCGCCTTGGCGAGGGTGGTCTCCACCTTGCCCTCGACGATCAAGGAGGTCGTCAGGTTGGCGAGGATCTTCTTCTCGTGGTGGGGGGAGTTCCCCAACCGTGGTCCTTTGCGTGGGCGTGGCATCAGTTGCCCCCGTCGGCGAGCGACAGGCCCAGCTCATCGAGTTTCGCGGTCACCTCTTCGAGGCTCTTCTGGCCGAAGTTCGTGATGTTGAGCAGGTCGTCACCGGTGCGCTGCACCAGCTCGCCCACTGTCTTCACCTGGGCACGGCGGAGGCAGTTGCGGGGACGCTCGGACAGGTCGAGAGCTTCGATCGGCAGGTCGAGATCAGGTGAGCTCGAACTCTCGGACTGCACTTCGCCGAGCTCGAGACCGACTCCTTCGCCCATGTCGGCGAACAGGGTCATCAGCTCGGAAAGCGTCTTCCCGGACGACGAGACCGCCTCGCTGGGAGTGAGCGCACCGTTGGTCTCGACATCGAGGACCAGCCGGTCGAAGTTGGTGATGTCACCGACCTGGGTGTTCTCCACCTGATAGGCGACCTTGCGGACCGGCGAGTAGATGGCGTCGACGGGGATGACCCCGATCGTACCGGTCGGGGCGGCCGCAGCAGCCGTCCGATAGCCGACGCCGGGACCCACTGTCAGTTCCATCTCGAGCCGACCGCTGGCCGACAGCGTCGCGATCAGCTGATCGGGGTTCACGATTTCGACGCCGGCAGGGACCTTGATGTCCGCCGCAGTGACTTCGCCGGCACCTTTCGCCGACAGGTACAGGGTCTGGGCATCGACGCCATCCATCCGGATGACGATCTGCTTGACGTTCAGGATGATGTCGACCACGTCCTCGACGACGCCGGGGATGGTGGTGAACTCATGCTGGATTCCCTCGATCTGGATCGAGGTGACGGCGGCACCCGGGATCCGCGACAACAGGGTGCGGCGCAGGGTGTTGCCCAGCGTGTACCCGAAGCCGGGCTCGAGCGGTTCAACGATGAACTTCGAGCGGTTGTCCGAGAGTTGCTGCTCTTCGATTTGTGGACGTTGGACGATCAACACGATGTGGTACTCCTCTTTGAAAACGGGCTACTTGGAGTAGAGCTCGACGATCAACTGCTCGTTGATGGCGGTGTCGATCTGGTCGCGTCGTGGGAGGTCACGAACTTCGACCTTGCGAGCATCGTGATCGACGCTGAGCCAGTCCGGAATCGGATGGGACAGAGACTCGATCGAGTGCTGGATCGCAACGAGATCCTTCGACTTCTCCTTGACGGTCACGACGTCGTTGGCGCGCACCCGGTATGAAGGGATGTCCACCTTCTTGCCGTTGACCTGGAAGTGGCCGTGGTTGACCAGTTGTCGAGCCTGCGGTCGGGTAGCCGCGAGGCCGGAGCGCCACACCACGTTGTCGAGACGGGACTCGAGCAGCCGCAGCAAGTTGTCGCCGGTGATTCCGGGCTGGCCGTCGGAGAGCTCGTAGTAGCGGCGGAACTGCTTCTCGAGCACGCCGTACATCGTCCTCAGTTTCTGTTTCTCCCGAAGTTGGACGAGGTAGTCCGACTCGCGGATGCGGCCTCGGCCATGCTCCCCGGGGGGGTATGGCCTGGTGTCGACCGGGCACTTCTTCGACTGGCAGAGCGGGGTGCGGGCACGCCGGCATGCCTTGTGACGGGGTCCTGTGTACCGAGCCATGTTCAGCCCCTCCGACGCTTCTTGAGACGCACGCCGTTGTGGGCGGTCGGAGTGATGTCCTTCACTCCGGTCACTTCCATGCCCATGTTCTGGAGCGTGCGGACTGCGGTGTCACGTCCTGATCCGGTCCCCGACACGATTACGTCGAGCTTGCGAATGCCGTGCTCGCCGGCACGGCGGGCAGCCTCTTCGGCTGCGACCTGGGCCGCATAGGGCGTGGACTTGCGAGATCCCTTGAACCCCACCGATCCACCCGAGGTCCACACGACGGTGTTCCCGGCCTGATCGGTGATGTTGATGATCGTGTTGTTGAACGAGGCCTTGATGTGCGCCTGGCCGTGAGCGATGTTCTTCCGCTCGCGACGCCGGACGCGCTTGGCTCCCTGTGGTGGTGTTGCTTGGGTCACTGACTATCCCTACTTCCCGACCTTCTTCTTCCCTGCGATCGCCGCGCGCTTGCCTTTGCGCTGCCTGGCGTTCGTGTGCGTGCGCTGGCCGCGCACGGGGAGGCCACGACGGTGCCGGATGCCTTGATAGGACCCGATCTCGATCTTGCGACGGATGTTCTGCTGAACCTCGCGCCGGAGGTCGCCCTCGACCGTGTAGCTGTTGTCGATGTATCGCCGGATCTTGGCGGTCTCGTCATCGGTCAGATCACGGACCTTGGTGTCGCGATCCAATCCGAGCGCATCGCAGATGTGCTGGGAACGGGTTCGGCCGATGCCGTAGATGTAGGTGAGGCCGATCTCGATCCGCTTGTCTCGTGGGAGGTCTACTCCTGAGATCCGAGCCATGTCAGCCCTGCCTCTGCTTGTGGCGAGGGTTCTCGCAGATCACCCAGACCCGGCCGCGCCGGCG
>JAHEIN010000028.1 GCA_024639335.1 bacterium
TGCTCACATCGGCGAGCCGATCCAGGTCGACGCCGTCGGGGCTGTCGACCAGTATGCGGAGCGTCCGGCCGTTGCCGGAACCCACCATTTCGACGTCGTCGAGCTCGAGCCGTTCGGCAGCAAGCCACGGCTCGACGAGTGCGGTGATGTCGTCGGTCGACTGTGCGATCGTCTGCGTCCTTTCAACAAAAGAGGCGGGCATGCGCCCACCTCAAGCAGAGCGTTCAGTTGGAATGGTGATTATATGCCCGTCATCCCGCAATCCGCCACTTCGAACGTGCCGTGACCGCAACACATCGACCTCGCTGACCGTGCTGGCCGGGCCCTGCGTGCCAGCGGGCACCTTCCTCGACCGCCACCCGTATTGACCGCAGGATTCCGTGATCGGATAGGGAGCACAGGATGCCGGTTCTGTGCTCGGCATGGGGACAAGGGAGAATGCTCTCACAGCTTCACAAGGAGCGGTTCATGTGTATGTTGCGTCGCTCGGGTGACTACCCAAGGATCGCTCGACGAGAGTGTGGGAGCACAGTATGAGACGATCTTCATTCGCGGTGCGCGTGGTTCTTGCCATTTCACTTGTAGCGGCTTCGTGTGGCGGCGACGATGCGACTGCTGACGGCGAGAGATTCTGTGAGCTGGACGCCCAGTTCCAAACGATGGACGGGGCCCGGTTGTGGTTGGATCACAAGGTGGTGCAGAGTGCTCCGAAAGCCCTCGGTGATGGGGCTGCTGCTGCAAGGACCGTCCTAGCTGAATGGAAGGCGTCGGCTCCCGATGAGATCGGTCCTTCGGTCGAGATATGGGCCGATGCGTATCTAGGTCTCGTTGACGTGTGGGAAGCGGCGGATTTTGTCCGGGCACAGATCGATGTAGCCGAGCTCGAGGTGGCCTTTGGGAAATTCTCCGGCGGTGAGACCGACGCTGCGAGCGATGTCGTGATCGGCTGGGTGGACGCCAACTGCTCCTCATAGTCGGTGAGGCGGAATCTGCGGCCCAGGAGCCGAGGATGGATTTGTCTGGCGACGTTTCTGGAAATGGCAGCCGCACATACCGGCAAATATGGGTGGCTACTCGGCGTCGAGGGTGTGCTTGCGCCCCTGCACAGTGGATGGAGGGCTAGGAGGAGCTGTGGCCTTTTTCGGACGAGAGCCTTCGGATGGTTTCTTCGATCCGGCTAGCGCGGGTAGCGGGCCGTTTGGCCGAGTGAATCCACCAGAGATACTGCTTCTTGGCCGAGTTGCTCAGCACTTCATAGGCAGCCTCAACGTCAGGGACTGCCTGGAGGGCGGTCCTCAGGTCAAGGGGAACGATGAGGGCATCGACGTCGTCGAACTGAGACCACGAGCCGTCGGCCTTGGCTTGGTCGATGGCTGTCTGACCGCGCTCGGTCATGTGTCCGGAGGCAATTAGCCGAGCGACCCTTTCCTTATTGACCGCCGACCACAACCCACCGCTTCGACGTGGAGAGAACCACTGCATCACCCGGTCATCGTCGACCCGCCGGACCCGACTGTCGATCCACCCGAAGCACAGAGCTTCCTCGACCAGGTCGTCATAGACCGGACCGTCCAGACTGCTTGTCTTCTTGCGGTAGACGATCCAGAGACCCTCTTGTCGCTCGGAGTTCGAGGTGAGCCATCGACGCCATCCGCTACGACTCGGCGGGACCTGAACATCCTTGCCATCAGGTGACAGGGGATCGTCGAAGTCATCGATACGTGCCATCTCTGTGGACCCTATCCGCCCGCCCATATCGGCACCTCCGCGCTCGTCGATTCGGCTCTGCAGCGAGCGCGGTTCGTGGTGGCACCCGGGTGTTGTGTCTCGGTTGATGCCTCGCGCGCCGTGGCCATGATGTCAGCTGAAGCCGCATGCAGACGGGCTCACGGCGTTTGGAAGAATGATGCTGGAGCCAACAGCGCGAGTTTGTCGAGCCGCTCTGGGCGAGTGCGTAGATATCGGCTTGCCAGCCTCGGTAGGAATGGCACATGAGACTGAAACTGTTCGGCCTCGAGTGCGGCGAACAGCTCATTCAAGGATTGCACGTAGTCATCCGGGGTCTGCGGCGGTCGGCGTGGAGACGCTGCTCCCAATGTCGAAGATGTGATCCACCGCGTAGATCCTCGCTCCGCCGATAGTGCCTCGATCACCGGAATCCATCCCAGGGAGTTCTCCGAGCCACCCGGCAGCAAGACCAGTGGAGGACCGGCAGCGGGGCCTTGATCCCGTGTGAACGTCTAGCCAAAACGAGGGGTCCACTACGGGTGACACCGAGGCGACGGGCCAGCGTCGAGAACGCTCGTGGTACGCCACATACTCGTCTCTGGCCGCCGCCGACCGAAACGGGGTGAAACTCGTCAGTCGACCTGCCTCCAACCGTGCCAACTCAAGTCTCCCGGGATCCACGCAGATCACCGAACCGGTCCCACGAACGCACATCCCGCCGAGTGTCCGAGATCGGCACCAAGCACTCAACGTCGCCGTCGACTGTGTCGGCTGAAGTGGCGAGCGCAGCCACCCCGATCATCAAGCGGGGGCCGAAGAGACTCACAACAGCAAGTCATCGAGATTCCTGGACTCGATCGTCATGAGCACCAACGCTCGGATCAATGCCCTGCGCGGAACTCCTCCATGAACGAGACCAGCGCTTCCACGGAATCCATCTCGAGAGCGGCGTAGAGGGAGGCCCGGCAGCCGCCGACCGATCGATGGCCTTTGAGGCCGATGAGGTTGTTCTCGGCGGCAGTGGCAACGAAGTTTGCCTCGAGCTCCTCGGTCGGGAGACGGAAGACGACGTTCATCTGGCTGCGGACCGCCGGGTCCACCGGACTCCGGTAGAACCCGTCGGAATCGTCGATCACCTCGTACACCGCGCCCGCCTTGGCGGCCGAGCGTTCCTCGAGCGCAGCCACTCCACCGCGCTCCTCCAGGCGTTCGAGCACCTTGCCCATGACGTAGATCGGGAACATCGGCGGCGTGTTGCCCAGGCTCGATGAATTGGCATGGAAGTCGTACCGGAGATAGTTGGCCGCATCATTCGCCGGGCTTGCGGCGACCGACTTCCTCACGAACACCACCGCCATCCCCGCTGGGGCGAGGTTCTTCTGGACCCCGCCATAGACGAGGTCATAGCGGTCCCACTCGATCGGACGGGCGAGGTAGTCCGAGGACATGTCGGCAACCAGCGGTACGTCCGTCTCCGGGAAGTCGACCATGCGGATGCCGCCGATCGTCTCGTTCGTCGTGACGTGCAGATATCTCCAGTCGGCGTCGATGCCGAGTTCGTCTGCGGCCGGCATCGTGGTGTACCCCGTTGCGACGCCGTCCCAAGCCGCCACGAGGTGCCCATGCTTCGATCCGTCGCTGAGCGCCTTCTTCCCCCACGAGCCAGACACGATCACCCCTGCGCGCTCCGACGGCGCCAACAGGTTGATGGGCACCATCGCGAACTGCATCGTCGCACCGCCCTGGATGAAGAGGATGTCGAAGCCGTCCGGCACTGCGGCGACCCGTCTGAGCGTCTCGATCGTGCCCATGTGCACCGCTTCGTAGTCCTTGGAGCGGTGCGAGAGCTCGAGAAGAGACATCCCGGTGCCGTTGAAGTCGGTGAGCTCGGCTGCGACCTCCTCCAGAACGTCGAGTGGTAGGGCGCACGGGCCCGCTCCGAAGTTGTGAGCTCTCATCACTCGCCTTTCGCTGATGGAACGCTCCGATGCTCGGCAACGTAGCCTGTCGACTGTGAGAGACACAACCACGTCGGTGACCGTGTTCACAGGAGGTGAGAGGACCGTCGTCGACGATCATCTCGCCGCCGAAGAGCCCGTCGAGTTTCGTATCGGAGACACCCCGATCGCAGTGCTCATGAGGACACCGGGCGATGAGCTCCCCTTGGCGCTGGGCTTCTGCCTCACCGAGGGAATCCTGCTGTCACCCAGCGAGTTCGACGGCGTAGACCGAATCGACGAGGGACGGTTCCGGCTTCGGCTGGCCTCGGGTGTGAAGGTGGACCCCGAACAGTTTCGCCGCAACACGTACACCACATCGTCCTGCGGGGTGTGCGGCAAGGCCTCGATCGATGCCGTCCTGATCGCAGCCCGACCGCTTTCCGACGGTCCGATGCTCGAACCCGACGCGGTCTTCGATGCGGTGGCGGGTCTCACACGAGTCCAGCCGGAGTTCGCCCGAACAGGCGGTTTGCACGGAGCGGCGGTCCGCCTGGCCGATGGGACGATTCTGGGGGTCGCAGAGGACATCGGGCGGCACAACGCCGTCGACAAGGCCATTGGAATTGCGGCGATGACGAGATGGCCGCTCGATGAGTCGATGCTGGTGGTCTCAGGCCGAACCAGCTTCGAGATCGCACAGAAGGCCGCCGTCGCGGGAATCTCGGTGGTGGCAGGAGTCTCGGCGGCATCATCGCTCGCAGTGCAACTGGCAGCCGATCTCGGAATGACCCTGATCGGCTTCGTCCGCGAGAACCGCATGGTGATCTACACCGGCATCGATAGGCTCGCCACGAGTTGACGTGATCGTCGCTCGTTCGGTCGACAGTGAACAGTTCACAGAACGCCAGGGGAACACGAGCGGCACGGGCCCAACGGCGGCGCCCGTCCGCGACGGGCTTCCGAGCTCGCCGGGGGAGAACCGTCGACTGTCGACCGTGAACTGTGAGCTTCTAGGGCAGTTGATCTACGACGGCGTCCAGGGGGATCTCGATGGTCTCCATCGTGGATCGGGTGGTGAACTCGGCGACACCCGACTCGAGGCCGCGGGGGCCGATCGTGATCCGATACGGGACTCCGATCAGCTCTGCGTCGGCGAACTTGACACCAGGACGCTCGGCACGATCGTCCAACAGCGCTTCGTATCCGGCTGCGATCAGCTCCTCGTAGAGCTGGTCGCCCGCAGCGACAACAGCTTCGTCCTGCTGCCGGAGCAGGGTGATGATGACGTGATAGGGCGTTACCTCCCAGGGCCAGACGATGCCCTTGTCGTCGTGACTCGCCTCGACCACTGCAGCCATCGAGCGCTCCAGACCGATCCCGTATGAACCCATGATGATCGGCTTCGATTCGCCGTTCTCGTCCTGGACGATCGCTGCCATGGCTTCTGAGTACTTGGTGCCTAGCTTGAAGATGTGACCTACCTCGATGCCCTTCCACAAGTCGAGCAGTCCCCCGTCGACCATACAACTCTCGCCTTCGACGACCTCCCTGAGGTCGGCCCAACGGCCGACGGCGATATCACGATCGACGTCGACATTCGCGAGATGCCAGTCGTCTTCGTTGGCCCCCGTGACGAGAGCGCGTCGGCCCTTGAGTGCCCGATCGGCGATGATCGGGTGCTCCGTGACGCCAACCGCTCCGAGCGACCCAGGCAATGCTCCGAGTCGTTCTCTGATTTCATCTGCCTGCGCCGGCCGCACGTCGATGCCGCCGGTGACGTCCTGGAGCTTCTGTTCCTGAAGCGCGTGGTCGCCGCGCATCATCACCAGGGTGAAGCTGCCATCGATCATGTAGACCAGCGTCTTGATCTGGCGATCGGGCGCGGCGATCTCGGGGAACGCTTCAGCGAGTGCGGCGATCGTCCGAATCTCGGGCGTGGCGAAGCGGATCGCCTCTGGCACGGCATCGGGGTCGTCGACGCCCTCCACCTGCGAGGTGGCTCGCTCGAGATTCGCCCGATAGTCACAGGTGGCGCAGGTGACGATCCAGTCTTCACCAGCGTCCGATCGCACCATGAACTCGACGGAGTCGGAGCCGCCCATCGCCCCCGACGACGCTTCGACGTCGACGGCATCGACGCCGAAGCGGGAGAAGATCCGCTGGTAGGCGGCGTGATGACGATCGAACTGCTCGTCGAGTCCCTCCCATGTCAGGTCGAGGGAGTAGGAGTCCTTCATCGTGAACTCGCGTACTCGCAGCACTCCCGACTTGGGTCGCGGCTCGTCCCGGAACTTCGTCTGGATCTGATACCAGAGCTGCGGGAGCTGTTTGTAGCTGGAGATCTCGGACGCCAGTTGGGCGAAGACCTCCTCGTGGGTCATGCCGAGGGCGTTGTCCGATCCCCTACGATCGACGAGCCGGAACATCTCCTCGCCCATGACATCCCAGCGACCTGACCGCTTCCACAGTTCGGCAGGGTGCATGGCGGGCAGATGGAACTGCTGTCCACCGATTCCGTCGATCTCCTCACGAATGATGCGGTCGATCTTCTGCCGCACTCGCTGACCCAGTGGGAGCATCGAGTAATGCCCTGCGGAGAGCTGTCTGACATAACCGGCACGGAGCAGCAGCCGATGGCTCGCTGCCTCGGCGTTGGCCGGGTCGTCTCGGAGGGTGGGAATGAACGCCTGGGACCATCGCATGGCCCGCCACGGTAATGGCCGGTGAGGACCGCTCCGCTCGGAACAGGTAGGTCCCGAGTGATGGGTCTTGAGTTGTGAGTCCCCACGGGAGGCCCGAGGCGTGCGTCCCCATGACTCACCCCCACAACCCATGACGGCCGATGCGAGCCGCCAGGCGAGCGAGGCAGGCGAAAGGTCTGAAAGGATCCGGAAGTGAGTTAGCCTGACGGGTCGTATGGAAAAACGACGCAACGTCTGGCTTCTTACCGGCGGGATCGGCAGCGGCAAGAGCGCTGTGCGCTCCATGCTGTCGAAGCGGGGCGCGCTGACCATCGACGCCGATCAGGTGGGTCACCAGGTCCTCGAGCCCGACGGACTCGCTCACGATGCGGTGGCCGCCCGGTGGCCCGAGGTCGTGTTCGACGGGATCATCGACCGCAAACGACTCGCTGACATCGTCTTCAACGATCCCTCTGAGCTGCACGAGCTAGAGGCGATCTCACATCCCGCGATCAGCAAGACACTGCGAAAGTGGGTCAAGGACTCCCAAGCGGATGTGATCGTTGTCGAGATGTCGGTACCTCGCGATTTCCTGGGCGTCGGACCCTCCCGGACGATCGTGGCCGATGTCGACATGGCCACCCGGAAGAAACGTCTCATCGACAAGGGCATGGCACTCGAGGACATAACTCGGCGTATGGCGGTGCAACCCCATCGAGATGGCTGGGTCGAGCGCGGAGGATGGGTGATCTGCACCGACGGAACCCTCGAAGACGTCGAACACCGCGTCGACCGCCTCTGGCCCCAGATCGAAGCCCTCAGCTGAGGCCTCCTTCGTCGCCCAGTCGACAGTTCACAGTCCTCGCTCGGCGAACTACAAGGAAGACAGCGGACGGACGCCACCAGGCACAAGAGTGCCGCTCGTGTTCCCCGTTTCTCGACGACCAGGAACTGTGAACTGTCCACCCCGTGGTTGCCGAGCTGGCGACGATCACGCGACCCCGTTCACTCCGACAAGGAAACTGTGAACTCAGTTCGAGGTGATCTCTTCGACCTTGGCTTTCTTGGCGGCGGTGTTGTTGGCGTCGCCGCGGATCTCGACCAGCTGGAGGCGCTCTTTCTCTGCCTCTGCGGCGGCAGAGGCGTCGGCCTTGGCGAGCCTGGCATCGATGCCCTCCTCGACGAGAGCCCGCGCCTCCTGGAGCAGGGCATCGACCATTTCGTCTTCGGGGACCACCCGAACGACCTGACCCTTGATGAACAGATGTCCGCGCCCTCGGCCGGCGGCGATCCCGATGTCTGCCGAACTGGCCTCGCCGGGGCCGTTGACGACACAGCCCATCACTGCGACCTGGATCGGCAGGTTCTCGGCTTCGAGGGCAGTCTGGGCGTCGTTGGCGACCTTGATGACGTCGACTTCGGCCCTTCCACAGGACGGACACGCGATGAGATCCAGGCCCTTGCGTTCGCGTAGACCCAGATACTCGAGGAGTTGTCGTCCCGCCTTGGCCTCCTCGACCGGATCCGCTGTCAACGAGAACCTGATGGTGTCGCCGATGCCCTCCATGAGCAGGGTGCCGATCCCGGCGACGGACTTGATGAGTCCGCCGGGGGGCGGGCCGGCCTCGGTGACGCCGAGGTGGAGCGGATAGTCGACGGTGTCGGCGAGCAGGCGGTACGACTCGACCATCAACGGCACGTTCGAGTGCTTGACGGAGATCTTGATGTCGTCGAAGTCGACGTCCTGGAGATAGCGAATCTCTTTGAGGGCGGACTCGACGAGCGCTTCGGGCACGGTGGAGCCGTACTTCTCCTCGATGTCGCGATCGAGCGACCCGGCGTTGACACCGACCCGGATCGGCAGCCCACGATCCCGGGCCTCGCGCGCAACGATCTTGATCTGGTCTTCCTTGCGGATGTTCCCGGGATTGAGGCGCAGTCCCTGAACATCGGCCTCCATGGCGGCGAGGGCGAGTTTGTACTGGAAATGTATGTCGGCGATGATCGGGACCGGGCTGCGGGGGACGATCTCGGCGAGGCCTTTGGCGGCGTCGACGTCGTTGCAGGTGATGCGGACGATGTCGGCTCCGGCACCTGCAAGCTCGTACACCTGGGCCAGCGTGCCGTCGACGTCGGCCGTCTTGGTGGTGGTCATGGACTGAACCGAAACCGGGGAGCCACCACCGACCGGGACCGAGCCGACGTTGATCTGTTTGGTCTGTCTGCGTTCGATCACATTGCGATGGTAGGTACCCGCAGGGCGAACCGTGAGTCGGCGGACCAGTCCACAGTTCATTGCTCACAGTTCAGGCGCGAACACGAGCGGCGCCAGCACGAGACGACGTGGCCGCTCGCACTCCGGTATCAACGCGCCTGGTGAGGACTGTCGACTGTTGACTGTCGACTGCGAGCGCAGCGAGCTAGAGATTGATCGGGTCGACCAAGTCGAGGATGATCGCTGCGAGACCGAATATCGAGATGAAGGCGATCACGACCACAGCCACGGGAATGAGCTTTCTCACGTCGGCGGTGCGGCCGGTGACCTTCTCGTAGAGGGCGACCGCGAAATGTCCTCCATCCAACGGGAAGAGGGGAAGCCCGTTGATGATGCCCAAGACCACGTTGATGATCGCCAGGATCAATGCAACCGTGGCAAAACCGACCTCGTCCGCCTGTGCGCCGATCTGTACGACGCCAACGAGACTCACCGGACGGACATCATCGTCGACCTCGCCCCCGAAGATCCCACCGAACAGCTGACCGAGGGAATCGAATTGCAGGAGTCGGGCGAATGAAACGAAGGTGAATCTCACACCCTCGGTGAACTGGGCACCGGCGTCGACGACCGCCTCGCCGACCGAGCGTTGCTCGGTGAGGGAGGCGGGAGAGAACCCGAGAAACCCTCGTTCGACGCCATCGACGGTGCGGACACCGAGCTCTCCGGTGAGTTCGAGTTCCTCGTCTCCTCGGAGAACGGTGAGGGTGATGGTCTTGCGGCCTTTCGATTCGAGCGCTCCGACGAGATCGGCCCACTCGGGCGTGGGCTCGCCATCGACGGCGAGAATCGTGTCGGAGGGCTGCAACCCGAGCGCCGCCGCGGTGGTGGGCTGGCCGGTCTCCGTCTCCGTCACGATCGCTCGCACACTCGTTGTTGCGATTGGCTCGCCGTCCTCGAGCACTGGCTGACCTTGTGTCAGCGCCAAGCCGAAGAAGATGAGGTAGGCGATGAGGAAGTTGGCCGCCACACCGGAGAGAACCACCAGCGACTTCGCCCAGAACGGTTTGGAACGGTAAGTGCGATGCTCGTCTTCGGGATCGACCTCATCGAGCGAGCTCATGCCGATGACCTTCACGTAAGCGCCGAATGGGATCGGTTTGATGCCGTACTCGGTCTCTCCGCGTTTGAACGACCAGATCCGGGGTCCGAAGCCGAGGAAGAACTCGGTGACCTTCATCCCGGTCGCTTTGGCCGCGAAGTAGTGGCCGGCCTCGTGGGCGACGATGAAGAGCACAAGAGCGATGAATACGACGAATCCGCCGGCCATGGTCAGAGATCTCCCAGAGATTCAGGGCTGTAGCCGATCAAGGTAGCCAAGATCGCGGGCTATTCACCTTCAACAAGCGCCGGCCACGAGCGATGCGGCCAACTCACGAGCGTCTCGGTCGACTTCGATCACCTCTTCGACGGTTCGAGGCGATGTTCAGTGTTTGGCGTCCTATCGAGCCGGTTGCTCAGAGCACGACCAACCGGTCGCGACTCATAGATAATCCAGCAACTCGAACAGGTAGTAGGCGAAGGGCACAACGAATAGGAGCGCATCGATCCGGTCGAGGATGCCGCCGTGCCCCGGCATGATCGAACCCATGTCTTTCACCCCGATCGACCGCTTCACCACGGACTCTGCAGCGTCTCCGAGCGGTGCGAGCACGCAGATTCCACCGGCGAACAGGGCAGCGTGGCCAACGGTGAGGGGGTCGAAGTACGGGAAGGTCGAGAGCACGGTGAGGAGGGCCGTCGTCGACAGAACACCGCCGATCAGACCTTCGACTGTCTTGTTCGGTGATACCGATGGGGCGAGTTGCCGCTTGCCGAAGGTCTTGCCGATGAAGTAGGCCCCTATGTCGAACGCCGCAGTGCCGAGCACCGTGAGCAGGATTACCGGCGCCGCGAAGTCGCTTCGTCCGATCACGATCGCAAAGCCGAGCAGCGAGATCCAGACCAACCCCATGATCGTGATACCGGCATCGTCGAGGGGATTGCGCCGCTGAGCCATGCTGAAGAAGAAGGCGATTGCCGCGATGGTGACGACCACCCATCCGTACAGGCCGGTCGTTCCATAGGCATCTGCTGCAACCGCACCACCGATCACCCCGATGAGCCCGAAAAGGGCCAGTGGGTTGTAGCCGACCGTTCTCACCGAGGCGTAGAACTCCCCGACAGAGACCAACATGGCCACCAGAACGAATCCGGTGAACCACGCTCCGCCCAACACGACCGTGGCGACGAAGACCCCGGCGAGGACCACTGCAGAGACCACGCGAATCGTCAGGTCGGTGGTTCTACGCTGTTCGAAGGTCTCGACGTCCTCCTCTGACACGCCGCGTTCGCCGGTGACGTCCTCGAAGCCGATCAGCCCGGTGCCGACGCCGGGAATCGCCGCTGCCACCGCCTGTTTCTGAAACTCCTGTGTGTCTGCCTCCGCAACCGACTCGGCGAGCCCGCGATACTCTTGTGTCGTCGCGCTGAGATAGTCCTCATCAGTGAAGTCGTCGAGGCTGGTAGGACCCGCTTCGAGCGCAGAGAGATTCTGCTCAACGGCTTCCTCGTTCGGCTGCTCGACGTCAGGCTCGTCTCCCGCAGCTTCCCATGGGCGGACGACCGGTTTGCCCGAATCGGGCTCGTCGCTCATCTCAGACCTCCATCAATTCGGCTTCCTTGGCCGCGAGAAGCTCATCTATGCGATGGGTGTGATGGTCGGTGATCTCCTGCAACTCCTTCTCGGCACGACGGATGTCGTCGTCTGAGATCTCACCGTGGAGATCTTCGAGATCGGACTTGGTCGACCGGCGGATGTTGCGGACTGCGATCTTGCCGTCCTCGGCCATGGAGTGGACCAGCTTGGTGAGTTCCTTGCGTCGTTCCTCGGTGAGCGTCGGGAATGCGATGCGCACGAGGTTCCCGTCATTCGAGGGGTTCAACCCGAGGTCGGAATTCCGAATGGCATTCTCGATGTCGCCGATCGTTGTTTTGTCATACGGCTGCACCACCAAGAGCCGCGGCTCGGGTACAGACATGGTTGCGAGCTGCTGAAGGGGTGTCGGAGTGCCGTAGTACTCGACTACGACACGATTGAGGATCTGGGGATTGGCTCGGCCAGTGCGAACGGTGGTGAAGTCCGACGACGCCTTGTCGACGGCCTGATCCATACGATGGCTGGCATCGTCGAGTAGTTCTTCAATCATGTCGCTCCTCACTGCCGGGCGCGGGAGCCCGTCATCCAGCTCAGTGGACGATCGTGCCGACCTCGCCTTCGCTGACCGCCTTGAGGATGTTCCCCGGTTCGGTCATGTCGAAGACACCGATCGGTACGCCGTGCTCCCGGCACATCGTAATGGCGGTGGAGTCCATGACCCGGAGACCCAGCGAGAGGAACTCCATGTAGTCCAGTTCCTCGAATCGAGTGGCCGACGGGTTGGTCTTCGGGTCCGAATCGTAGATCCCGTCGACCTTCGACGCTTTCAGGAGGATCTCGGCGCCGATCTCGACGGCCCGCAGCGCTGCCGTCGTGTCGGTGGTGAAGAACGGGTTGCCGGTCCCGGCAGCGAAGATGACGATCCGCCCCTTCTCGAGATGCCGTATCGCCTTGAGCCGGATGTAGGGCTCGGCGAGTTGCTGCATCGTGATCGCCGATTGCACCCGCGTCGGCACACCTGCCTTCTCGAGCGCATCGCGGACGGCCAGGGCGTTGATCACCGTGGCGAGCATGCCCATGTAGTCGGCGCTCGCCGGATCCATGCCCTTGGCTGCCTGTGAGACTCCACGGAAGATGTTCCCGCCGCCGACCACGATCGCCAGTTCAACGCCGGTGGCGTGAGCCTCGACGATTTCCTTTGCGACACGCTCGACGGTCTCCGGATCGATCCCGTACCCCTTTTCGGGATCGGCGAAAGCTTCACCGGAAAGCTTGAGGAGCACCCGACGAGGAACGGTCATCGAACGCTCTCCGCCTCTTGGGGACGTGTCGTAGAGAGCGAGATCACTCGCCGACGGCGATGCGGCTGATACGGCCGATGGAGACGTTCTCACCCATCTTCGTCGCCAGCGCAGTCACCATGTCGCCGACAGTACCTTCGAACTTCTGGGTGTTCACGAACTGTTGCTCGGTGAGGACCTGCTCGGTGATGAACTTCTCGAGCCTGCCCTCGACGATCTTTGCAATCGCTGCCTCCGGCTTGCCGGACGCCTTGGCCTCGCGCTCGAAGAGCTCCCGCTCCTTGGCGACCACCGATTCGTCGAGACCGTCGCGGGTGACAGCCATCGGGTTCGTCCACGACACGTGCATCGCGATGTCGGTCGCGACCTCGTTGAACTCCGGGCTCTTGGCGACGAAGTCGGTCTCACACACCAGCTCCACCAGCACCCCCATGACGATGTGGTCGTTCTGGGTGTGGAGGTAGGAACCGACGGTTCCCTCGTTCGCCTCCCGGCCGGCTCGCTTGGCCAGCTTGGCCAGGCCCCGCTCACGGAGGAGCTCGACAGCCTTGTCGAAATCACCTTCGGAATCGACGAGCGCCTTCTTGGCGTCCATCATGCCGACCCCAGCCGACTGACGAAGCCTCTGTACGTCTCTTGCGCTGAAATCCGCCATCTCAGGCCTTCTCTGTCTCGTTCTTGTCGACCTTCTTGGCTCCGGCCAGCTCCTTGCCCTCGCGTGCCGCTTCTGCGAGCGCCATGGCGATCACTTCGGCTGACCGGATCGCATCGTCGTTGCCGGGGATCACGACGTCCACGGCGTCGGGATCACAATTCGAATCGACCAACGCAATCAGCTTGATCCCGAGTCGGGTGGCTTCTTTGACCGCGGTGTGCTCGGTGTTGACGTCGACGATGAACATGGCCTCCGGCGTCCTCTTCAGGTCACGAAGCCCGCCGAGATTCTGCTGGAGCTTGCCGAGCTCACGACGGAGCTTGAGTCGCTCCTTCTTCGGCCGGAGGTTCATCTCCCCCGACTCTTCCATCCGCTCGAGTTCCTTCATGTAGAAGATCCGCTTCTGCATGGTCGACCAGTTGGTGAGCATCCCGCCGAGCCAGCGGTAGTTGACGAACGGCATGCCGGCGCGGGCAGCCGCCTCTTCGACCGGCTGCTGAGCCTGCTTCTTGGTTCCCACGAAGAGGATCGTCCCGCCGTTGGCGGCGAGCTGCTTGACGTATTCCGCCGCGCCATTCACCTGATCGAGAGTCTGGCGAAGGTCGATGATGTGGATTCCGTTGCGCTCGCCGTAGATGAACGGATCCATCTTGGGGTTCCACCGCCGGGTCTGATGCCCGAAGTGGACACCTGCCTCGAGCAGTTGCTTCATCGTGACTGCCACGTGAAGTCCTTTCTCTGGTTGGTTTCCTCCGCCCCTGGACCGGTGCTCCGGCCATCTCGCGTGCGAGCCATTCCTGTTCTCGGGTTGCGTCACCCGACCAGACGGAATGCACGAGGCGTGCGTGATAGCAGCGATTCTATGTTGATCGACCGGTTCACCGCCAATCGCGTAAGGGGTCGACAGTTCACAGTGAACGGTTCACAATTCGCGTGCGCAGCAGGGTCTTCGTGGATTGGTCGAGCCGAATCGCTACTTGCCCACTTCAGCCCAACGCATCCACAGAACTATGAACTGTCGCCGGCGAGGCGCCAGCCGAGCTAGTAGACGGGGCCGGAGAGGCGGTTGCGGAGCGACATCACCGATTTGGCGTGAATCTGGCACACCCGGGACTCGGTGACCGACAGCACATCACCGATCTCGGCCAGTGTCAGGCCCTCGAAGTAGTAGAGGGTCAAGACGAGGCGTTCCCGTTCTGGCAAGCGGTTGATGGCGTCGGCCAGCATCCGTCGCGTCTCTTCCTTCTGGAAGGCGGCCTCGGGGCTGAGCCCACTCCGATCGGAGATCATGTCGCTCAGTGAGCTGCTCGATTCGGGGCCAAGGACCTCGTCGAGGGCCACCAGGCCGAGCGTTGAGATCTCTGCCAAGTCACCTCGCAAGTTGTCGAGATCCTTGCCCATGTGATCGGCGAGCTCGTCATCGGACACCGAACGCTGCTCGCGGTGTTCGAGTTCTGCCAGCGATCGCTCGATCTCCCTCGCGCGGGAGCGCACCGAACGAGGCACCCAATCGAGCGCGCGTAATTCGTCGAGAATCGCCCCCTTGATGCGATTGATGGCGTAGGTCTCGAACTTGAAGCCTCGTTCGGGCTCGAACTTCTCGATCGCGTCGATCAACCCGAAGATGCCATATGAGACGAGGTCTGCCTGGTCAACGCTCCGCGGAAGACCGGCTCCGACACGACCCGCCACGAACTTGACGAGTGGCGAGTAGTGAACGATCAGCCGATCGCGCAGTTCGTGGCCGCCCTTCGCTTTGTACTCGGTCCAGAGCGGAGCGACGTCGTCGACGGTGTTGTCAGGCACGAGGATGGCTCCGCTCGTAGCTTGCTCGAAGGTGATCTCGAGTCACAGAAGTGTAAATCTGGGTGGTGGCCAGATCAACGTGGCCCAGCAACTCCTGGACCGTCCGCAGATCTGCGCCGCCCTCGAGGAGGTGCGTCGCAAACGAATGCCGGAGGGCGTGTGGGAAGCTGGCCATGCGTCGATCGAGAATACGTCGGATCCCGCGCTGATCGAGTGCACCTCCACGTACACCCACGAACAAGGCCCCTCCTGCGCCGGGCGCGGCGAGCTCGGGTCGGCCCCGGGTGAGCCACCGGTCGAGGGCACGTCTTGCCGGACGCCCCACCGGTACCACACGTTGACGTTGGCCCTTGCCGGTGATCGTGATGAGGTCGGCGTCGACGTCGCCGATCGTGAGCCCGGCAACCTCCGAGACCCGCATGCCGGTCGAATACAGCAGCTCGAGCAATGCTCGGTCGCGGATCGCGGCCGGGTCGTCACTGTCGACGGAGTCGATCGCCTCGGCGACGGCTCTGGATGGGAGCGCGTGCGGAAGCGGGCGAGGTGGCCGGGCGGTGTTGACCCCAACCGCCGGGTTGGCAACCACGATCGCCCGTTTGACGCAGAATTCGAAAAAGCTGCGGACCGTCGACACCTTGCGGGCGATGGAAGTTCGGGCATAGCCACGCGTGTCGAGGTTGGCGACCCATCGCCGCACCGTCTTTCGTTCGATTGCCTCCAGGTCGTCGACACCGAGCCGATCGCAGAAGTCCAGGAACACCGACACATCGCGACGGTAGGCATCGTGGGTGTGCTCCGAGAGGCCTCGTGCACGGAGATGTTGTCGGAGAAACAGTTCGAGTTGTGCATGCGCCCAACTGGGGACGGGTGGAGTGGCTGCCACACCCCGATGCTACGAGGCTCACGGGACTGTCCGGTGACCATCCCGATGCTTCACATACACGACCGGACGGCTCCACCTTCGACCATGACCAAGCCAGACAATTCCAGATGGGCGAGATCTGCGAGCAGTCGATCGATCGACACCCCTGCGGACGCCGCCAACTCGTCGATCGGGATCGAGATGGGCCCCAACAGCCCAAGCAGCGATTCGTGATCTCCATCCGACCCACCCTGCGGCAACCGGGTGGCTGGTGCCTGTCCCATCACCAGCTCCAACTCCTCGATCAGCGCGTGAAGCTCGGTCAGCGGATGAGCCCCGTCCCGGATCAGGAGGTTCGCGCCCACAGAGGTCTCACGCGAGAGGTCGCCTGGGACCGCCATCACCGATCGACCGTGCTCGAGCGCCAGACGAGCGGTGATCAACGCACCGCTCCGCACAGCAGCCTCCACGACGATCACAACACCAGCGAGCCCCGAAATGATCCGATTCCGCGCCGGGAATCGCCACGAATCAGGGGTGGTGCCGGGTGGGAACTCGGAGATCACTGCTCCACCTCCGGCCAGGATGGCCTCTCCGAGCACTCGGTTGCGCCGCGGATACCAGACATCGATGCCAGATCCGAGCACTGCCATGGTGTCGCCCCCGACGTCGACTGCCCCGGAGTGGGCTGCGGTGTCGATCCCGGCCGCGAGCCCACTGATCACTGGCCAGCCGGCTCCTGCGATCTGCGAGCCGAAGGCTCGAGCCAACTCGAGCCCATACCGGGTGCCGCGCCTCGACCCGACGACGGCAACCCCGACCGCACTCGGGATCCGGCCCCGCACGAACAACCACAACGGGCGGTCAGGCAGACCGGAGAGGGCCGGTGGATAGCGGTCGTCGCCGTCGGCGATCAATTCGACCCCGATCCCCGACAAGTGCTCCAGACGAGCCTCTGAATCGATGTCGAGCCCTGCCTTGACCGCAGCCGACGTCTTCGACGACGAACGGAGTCGCCTCACCGCCCCCGACCAGCCGGACTCGGCAACGAGCCGTCTGAGCATGTCTGGGTTCGATCCGGTGTGTGCCAGACGAACCAGATCGTGGTTCATGCTGCCTCTCCCCGCAATGACATGGCCTCTGCAACGTGCTCGGCCTCGACGGTCTCACAGCCAGAGAGATCGGCGATCGTCCTGGCGACACGACGCGACCGGTCGTACCCGCGGCCCGTCACCAATCCCCGATCGACCGCAAGCCTGAGCAAACGCCGTGCCTCCCCCGCGATCGCCAGGTCGTCGAGTTCGCCACCCGGAAGCTCCCGGTTGAGGCGGCCTCGATCACGCTGGAGTTCCCTTGCAGCCACCACCCGCTCCCTGATGACCGCTGACGACTCACCGGTCGGCCCATCGAGCCGTTCCGGTCGGGCGACAGTGACGCGCAGGTCGAAGCGGTCGAGCAGCGGCCCTGAGAGCCGCTGGCGGTACTTGGCCACGCCGGCCTCAGCGCATCGGCACTGCTTGATGCGATCACCGAGATATCCGCAGGGGCACGGGTTCGTGGCCGCCACGACCTGGCAGCTCGCCGGGTAGGTCACCGTCGCGCCCTTGCGGGCGATCGTGATACTGCCCTGCTCTATGGGTTGACGGAACGAATCCAGCAGGTTCGACGGGTACTCCCCCAGCTCATCGAGGAACAGCACGCCGCGATGCGCCAAGGAGAGCTCACCAGGTATCGGTATTCCACTCCCACCGCCCAGCACCGCCGCCATCGACGCAGAGTGATGCGGCGCCCGGAACGGAGGCCGTGAGCCGGGATTCCTCCATCGATCCGCCGCAGACCAGACACACGCCACCTCGAGTGCTTCGTCCTCCGACAGTGGCGGAAGCAGGCCCGACAACCGGCGAGCCAGCATCGTCTTGCCACATCCCGGCGGACCGCTCAACAGGAGGTGATGCCCTCCCGCGGCAGCGATCTCGAGTGCGCGCCTCGCAAGAGCTTGACCGCGGACATCACTCATGTCGGCGCAGTCCTGTGCGCTCCTGTCGGCGCAGTCCTCTGCAAACCCGACCGGTTCTGGCACGGGCGGTGGAGCGGCCCTACCGAGGGCTACCGCATGGGCTTCGACCAACGTCCGAACGGGGATCAGGTCGACGCCGGAGACGCAGGCCGCCTGCGCTGCCATCTCGGGCGGCAGCAGGCACGGAAGACCGCGATCGCGGGCTACCAAGGCCGCTGCGAGCGCGCCGTTGGTGGCGAGCACGGCGCCGTCCATCGCCAACTCCCCGACTGCGACGACTGGCGGCACGGCTGCCTGCCTGTCGAGTGCGCCCAACACCGCCAGTGCGATCGATAGATCGAACGCCGATCCGCGCTTCGGCAGATCGGCCGGGCCCAGGTGAACGACGATCGTCTGTGAGACATGCGTGTTGGCTTGAGCGAGCGCCGATCTGACCCGGTGCTTGGCTTCACGAACCGAAGCGTCGGGCAGGCCGGCGAGGGCGAACACCTCCTTGGAGCCAAACGCCCGTGCCTCTACCGAGACCTCCCTCGGCTCTACACCGACAAGCACTGCGGAACTCACTTTTGCAATCATGAAGCGAACGTACGCAGCAGCCGGGACAGAAACTCGCGCACTGCGACGGTCCAATGCCGGCAGGTCGGATTGGAGACACGTGCCCCGATCCTCGATGAGCGCGGTCGCCGCCGGCACCAGGGGTACGAAGGGTCAATGCGGCCACACACTCCGCTCGGTGCTGAGCACGAGGATTCGACGATCATGGCCCGCCTGACCGCCGTGTGGAGACCGCTCACCGAGACGCCGGCCTGCACCCCTCACGCGCCCGCTCAGAGCTGGCCTGCACCAGAGTCGTTGCGCATGAAACGCCGGAAGTCGGTGCGCCCATGTCGAATGCCTTGGCTCATCGCCAAGGCGTGCAGCGCAGATCGCACGTCGTACATCGCAGATCGCACATCCAGATCGCGTATCCCGCCAGCTACCTTCGTGCCATGACCTGGCTGAATGTCGAAGACCGCGATCGCGTTCGGATTCTCACCATGAACCGCCCTGACCGCAAGAACGCCATTCCACCCCTTGGGTTTGCCGACCTCGCCGACCACTTCGACGCTTTCGAGGTCTCCGACCAGCGAGTGTTGATCATGACCGGCGCCAACGGCGACTTCAGCGCCGGCGCCGACCTCGACCCCGACCTCCCCCTCGACGCTGGAGTCGCAGAGCGCCAGCGACGGATGAAGGTGGTCGGTGGAGCTGCCCTCCGGCTCCATCGTCTGACCAAACCCACGATCGCTGCAGTCGACGGCGTTGCGGTCGGAGCCGCCATGAACCTCGCCCTCGGTTGCGATGTGGTGGTGGCCTCGTCCCGGGCGAGATTCTCGGAGATCTTCGTGAGGCGGGGGCTCACACCGGACTTCGGGGGGAGCTGGCTGCTCCCGAGGGTTGTGGGCATCCAGCGCGCCAAGGAGCTGGCGCTGAGCGGACGCATCGTGGAAGCGCACGAAGCCCGGGACCTCGGGCTGTGCCTCGAACTGACCGCCCCCGACGGGCTGCTGCCTCGCGTCCTGGAACTGGCGGCGTCGTTCGTCGATCAGGCTCCGATCGCCCAGATGTTCGCCAAACAGGGGCTCGACCACGCCTGGGATCAGTCATTCGCCGAGGCGCTGGACCTGGAGGGTCAGAGCCAGGCGATCTGCTTCACGACCGACGACGTCACCGAAGGAATCGGCGCGTTTCTCGAGAAACGCGATCCCGAGTTCAAAGGTCGCTGACTGGAACCACACCACGTCCGCCGGCGATGGCATCGCTCCCCGACCCCGCCTGGCGGGCCGAGCTGATCCATGGACGCAACCTCTACGCGAACTGGTGCGACGATGTGATCGAAGAAGGCAAGCCGAGGCCGCAGCGGACCCGGGTGCTTCCGGTTGCTTCCCGAGACCTCGAGATCACCGGTGAGCCAACGGCGATGTTCCAGAGCGGCGCCGTGGCTGTTCGGGCGACCGATCTGGTCGTCGGCGTCGCAGACGGAGAGGCTCACGATCTCGGAGACATCGAGAACCCGTCGTGGGGGTTCTGTGCGGGTTGGTCAGAGACTCGAGGCGTCCGCGCCGAAACGACGGCGCAGGTCCTTGTTCCAACAACCGTGGTGCCAGTGGCGGCGCAGATCCGGGGCTTGATCCGGCACGACCACCAGATGGAACGTTCCGGGCGGGATGGTTCCGTCACAGCCGGGGCACAAGTAGCTCTTGCGCGCCGCGTAAGGCTGGATCGGGGAAACGGTCACCTCATCGATCATGATCGGCCCGCTCAGGCGACTATCGCCCAGATGACCACCGCCGCAGTCGCCAGCAGCGCGACGACGACCATCGCGATGTCGAGCGCAGACTTGGTCTGCGGGCGGAACGGATTGAATCCCATGGGTGTCACGGTAAACGTTCGGAGGGCCAAGTCAGAGCGCGGACGGAATCCAGTGCACCGAGATGAAGCGGCTCCCGAACCCCACCGCCACCAGATCGACTCGGCTGAGCCCGACTTCCCGGGACAGCCGCCCGAGCCGTTCCCGCTTGGCGTAGTCGAACGCTTCGATCGGTGCGCTATCTGAGACCCGCGAACGCACCTCGATCAGGAATCTGGTCGACCCGTAGGAGCCGAGGAGGTCGATCTCACCCCGCCCCACCCGCACATTGTGTCGTTCGATGCTGACCCCGCGCCGCTCCAGAAACGCCGCTGCGACCCGCTCGCCAGCAGCACCGATCTCGTTCCGTTGACCGTGCATGCTCCGCACCTATCAGACGGCCCTGACAGATCCGAGGGCGAGTCGCATGCTGCGCGGCTGTGAGCTGATCGACGGCCTGAGGTCCGCAGGCGAGGCAAGCCTCGCCCATACACCCATGCATGTTGTACCAATGCCATCTGGGACCTGCGGCGTGCAGCGTGGATCGTGAAGCGTCGTTCAGATCCCGCCGACGCGGTCGAGCGGCCAGATCCGGATCACGGCCTCGCCGATGACGTCTTCGACCGGGATGGGGCCGAACACACGCCCGTCCGACGAGGAGTTGCGGTTGTCGCCCATCATGAACAGGTGTCCCTCGGGGACCACCTGAGGCCCAAACTCGGGCATCGACGCTCCGGGTTGCAGGTACGGCTCGTCGACGGCGAACCCGTCCACGAGGACCTGATTGTCCCGGATCTCGATCTCCTCACCTCCCAGGGCGACCACCCTCTTGACGAGATCGTCGTAAGGGGAGGTTCTGATACCGAGTGCCTCGAGTACCGACCGGACCACTGCCTCGGGGATGCTCTCCTCTTCGGCCACCCGATACGGGTTCTCGAAAACGAGGATCTCTCCACGCTCGATCTCCCCGAAGACATCGTTGACCTTCGAGACCATCACGCGATCGTCGACTTCCAGTGTCGGGATCATGGATCCGGACGGGATGTAGAAGGGTTGGATCACGAACGTCTTGATGACGACCGCAACGATCAGCGCAGCCAGCAGGAGGCCGGGAAGCTCATACAGAAACGACCCGCCGGAGTCGCTCGTCGACTCTTCCTGCGGGTCGTCTCCAGTTGCGGCGTCGGTGTCCGTGAGTCGATCCACGGACGCTCAGTCGCGCTTTTCCTTGATACGGGCCGCCTTGCCGGACCGCTCACGGAGGTAATAGAGCTTGGAACGGCGGACGTCACCGCGACGGGACACCTCGATCTTCTGGACGATCGGAGCATGGAGCGGGAAGACCCGCTCGACACCGACACCGAAGCTCACCTTGCGGACCGTGAAGGATGCACGGGTTCCGTCACCGTTGCGGGCGATGACGACGCCTTCGAAGACCTGGACGCGCTCCCTCCCGCCTTCGACGACTCGCACATGGACCTTGACGGTGTCACCGGTTCGGAAGTCGGGGAGGTCGTTGCGCAGGTGAGCGCTTTCGAGCATGTCGAGATTGTTCATTGGAAACTCCTCAGAGGATCGGGCGGCCGCCCGGAGTCCAGAATGATAACACCCGCCGTGAACTGTCGTCCAACCCTCTTCATGCAGTCGATGAATCGTTGGCGGGACGGAGCACATCGGAGAGGTACACGGTGCCGGGCAGCTGCGATGAAGGCCAGTCGCCGCGGCTCGGCCCGATGGAACTGTCGTTGAGTTGCCGCTGGTCCGCTCGGCGGAGATCAACCTCTCCTGCTCGTAGTAGCGCGATGCCGAGTGCGCGAATGCCGTCGGGACGAGGTCTACCGGGGCTGTGGAGTCGGCCGTCACCGGCGAATCAGTGACAGCGGCCAGCAGGTGGACCGACCTGGTCTTGTCGGTGGACCAGCCAACCAGGGTGGTCGACGGGATCGTGACCGGCTGGCATCCCCCGAGGCGTCGCATCTCGCATTGCTCGAAGCCGTCGTGGGACCCGAGGCCGTGAACCACACCTATCGAGCTTCCAACGACCTGGGTCATCGCTCCCACGAGTTCGGTGCCTCGTGTCTGCTGCTCCGACGAGGAAGATGGTCAGCCGGGGTCGAGATCGGGGCGCCGAGCCGCCGTCCGTTCCTCGCGCTGGCTCCGGCGCCACTCCTCGATGCGGCCGTGATCTCCCGAGCGCAGCACCTCGGGCACTTCCCATCCTCGGAACACCGCCGGCCGGGTGTAATGCGGCTCTTCGATGGTTCCCTCACGGAACGACTCGCGTTCGATCGACTCGGCGTTTCCGACGACCTCCGGTATCAATCGAACGACGCCTTCGACGATGACCAGCGCAGCGGCTTCTCCGCCGGCGATCACGTAGTCACCGAGTGAGACCTGTTCGTCGATCATGTGCTCGGCGATCCGCTCGTCAACGCCCTCGTAGCGGCCGCACACCAATGCGACATGATCCATGCCGGCCCATCGGTCGAGGTGCGCTTGGCCAAGCGGGGCGCCACCCGGGGTCAGCAGGACTCGATGTGCTTCTTCGACGGTGTCGAGCGCATTGGCCAGTGGTTCGGGCATCAACACCATGCCCGGACCGCCGCCGAAAGGACTGTCGTCGACCTGGCGGTGGACGCCCTTGCCCCAGGTGCGAAGATCGATCGGTTGCACCTCGACCAGGCCGCGCTCGATCGCCCTCCCGGTGATTCCCAGAGCGAGCGAGGAATCGAAGTATTCGGGGAAGATCGTGATGATCGAGATCCGCATCCGCGTTCAGCGTATTGTCAGGGCGTGCAGGAACACGACTCGGAATCGTTCGACCTCCCTGAATGGGGCACGGCGGGTGCTCCTCCTCCCCCGCCACCCGGCACCGACCTCGACGATGCGGCGGAGCAGGCGGACCTGTACCTCGATGTCACCGCTGAGCTGATCCTGACCACCACCCAGCTTCCACCGGGGTATCGAGTTCGCAGTGTGATCGGCTTGGTCAGCGCCGAAGGCTCGGCCTCGGTCAACGATGACATCGGCTTCAACGGCGCCCTGGCGGTGGCCAAGTCGGCCGCGCTGGACCGGCTCTCCTCGGATGCCTCCACGAGCGGCGCCGGAGCGGTCGTTGGGATCCGATTGACCGTTGCGACCCGCCTGAACGATGTCGTCGTCCTTGCGTACGGGACTGCCCTCGACGTGAAGCAGGCGTGACCGGCAGCAGCCCGAGGTTCACAGGGACGCTCGATGCTGATATCTCCAGAAACCGCCTACGCACGCGACTCTGGAAGGAACGGTGGAGCCGGTGCGAGGAGCCGCACCCTGAACGACCACGAGCCGTCAATGAGGAAGGACCGACCTCAGCGAAACATGCGCAAACCTGGAAGCACGGGAAACACATCCAGCGTCGGTGCCAGGCCTGGCCGAGCGCTGACATCGAGCGCCCGCATGCGACCAACCTGAGGTCGCCAGGCCTGATCATCGAACGGGGACGACGCGGTGGATGCTGCCGGTGGCGAAATCCGCGATGAGGATCTCGCCGGTGGGGTCGAGTCCGAATGTCGAGATCATGGAGAGGGGAAGCTCCTCGGAGTGGTCGACCACATCGCCGAGGCTCTCGCCCGAGGGCAACGCCGACTTGACCCAGCCGAAGCACCAGTCGGCGAAGAACAGGC
>JAHEIN010000002.1:0-13529 GCA_024639335.1 bacterium
TCGAATCCACCATCGATGAGGTGCCGTGCCATCTCTGAACCCATTCGGCCCAAGCCGGCGAATCCGACGGTGGCCTTCGTTTCATCACTCGACATGGTCGCTCCCTACCTCGATCGGTCGTCCGGTTCGCGCTGCTTTCTCGATCGCAAGCGTGACATCGAGCACGGCCAGCGCTTCATCGGCGGTGGTGATGTGACACGGAGCGTCGAGGCTCAGATGGTCGAGCCATGCACGGGTCTCGTCGGCGACGCGGCCGAACATGCGGCCCAGAGCCCACTCGCCCGACGTCCGACTCCCCAGGTAGGCCAGGTGGAGGTGCTGATCGACGTAGGCGTTGTCGTAGCCGGCGTCCGTGTACAACACCTGGTCTCCGTGATCCTCGGTGACGAACAGGACGCCGGCGTCTCCGATCATCTCGATTCGGGTCGAGAGGCCGGCAATCGGAAACCCCGCCGGCAGCGAGTAGCTCACGACGAGATCGAAGACCGTGCCGTCCTCGAAGGTGAGCGCCGCGCAGACGAGGTCGTCGACGTCATGGCCTTCGGCTCGGAGGATGCGTCCCGATGAGCGGGCGACCACTTCGACGGGCCGGCTCGGGACGCACCAGAGCAGGACATCGACTGCGTATGTGAGGATGTCGGCGACCGGACCCGCCGTTGGGGAGCGGCCGAGGATCGCCCGCCCCACGGCGAGCGTGTCGTACACCCGCGCCAGTCCTCCGACGATCCTGCCGATCTTCCCCTCGTCGATCTGTTGTTTCGCAACGGCGTAGCGCTGAGCGTATCTCATGGAGTAGGCGACCCTCAGGTCCCCGCCCATGGCGACCATGTGGCGGGCCTCGGTCAGGTCGAGCGCCAGCGGCTTCTCGACCAGGACGCTGGCGCCATGATCGAGTGCGGCGGCCACCGGCGCATGATGAGCGCCCTCCGGAGTGGACACGATCACCGCATCGAGTGGGTGTTGGTCCAGATGCTCGTCGAGGTCCGGCCCCCACGAATCGGCTCCGACGGCGGAGGCGAGTTGCTCGGCGCGTCGGGCATCGACGTCGACGATCGCCAGGTGCTCGACGGCGCTGTGCCCGGCCGCCAGGCGGGCACGGTGCGTTCCGATCTTCCCGGCTCCGACGACGCCGAGCCGTATCGGTCTGGTTGCGTGTTTCACGGCCTGCCTTCCAGCGCATCCCAGGTCGAGGCGATCGCCGCCCGGATGCCGGGGTCCGTCGGTGGGATGTCCGCCCTCGGTCGCCCGGCATCCACGTCGATCGTGGCGTCGATCGTGCCGTCACCGCTCATGACCGTCACTCTGTCCGACAGCGTCACCGCCTCTTCGATGTCGTGAGTGACGAGGATCATGGTTCGACGATCTGCGAGCCAGAAGGCCTCGATCTCATCGTGGAGCCGAGACCGCGAGATCCGGTCGAGGTGTGTGAATGGTTCATCGAGCAAGAGCACGTCGGCGTCGTGTGCGAAAGCCCTGCCCAGACCGGCTCGCGACTGCTGGCCCCGCGAGAGCGTCCCAGGCAGGCGGTGGATCAGCTCTCCGAGACCCACGTGGCTCGCGAAGAAGTCGCGTAGCCGCTCGTACATGGTCGGCTCGACATCTCCGAACTCCGGCCCGATCGCGATGTTCCGTCCGACGTCCCACCATCCGAGCAGTCGAGGGTCCTGGAACACGATCGCCGTCTCGTTCGTGTGATTGCGGTCCCCGGTGATCGCGATCGCACCGGAGAGAGGCGACTCCAGCCCTGCGATCAGCCGCAGGAGCGTCGATTTGCCACAACCGTTCGGACCCACGATGCCGTGGATCGAACCGGATTCGACCGAGAGCGTGACATCTTGGAGCACTCGACCGGATCCGGGGTACGCAAACCCGACGTGATCGATCTCGACTCTCAAAGATGGTCTCCGTTTCGAATCACTTTTTGAGAAATTAGTTCCGGTTTCGCACGTCTGGCGGATGAATGCCTTGTATACAATCGATTGCGGGCGTCGGTACGGCGTCCAAAACCGAGAAACACCCGGAGGTAGAGAGTGCAATCGAAGCGACAGATTCGATGGCTCGCAGTGGCGATGATCATGGCGATGATCCTCGCAGCGTGCGGGTCCGATGATTCCGGTGGAGGAGATGCCGGCGACAGTGGTGGCGATAGTGGTGGAGCAGAGATCATCCGCTTCGCGTTCGCTCCCGACCCGGCATGGGACTGGCTTGCAGACACCGGTGAGCTGGCGGTCTGGGAAGAGGCGAACAACATCAGGATCGTCACCAGCTCCACGTGGGACGAGTTCACCTACTTCGCAGGTGGACATGGTGACATCGTGTCGATGGGCACCCAGGAGGTCCCTGTCCTCGAACAGGAAACCTCGATCGAGACGGTGACGTTCGGCAAGTACAACTACCAGCGCTCGCCGATGATGACCCGCTCCGACACCGGCTACAACGAGCTGACCGACATTCCGACAGGCTCGACCGTCTGTGTGTCCAGCCCGGTGTCGAACACCCAGTTCTGGTCTGTTGCGATGAACGAGCTGCACGGAATCGACTACCGAGTCGGTGGTGGTGACTACAACCTGGTCGTCAACGACCACTTCGTGAACCCCGAGAACCTGATTCGTGGCGACTGTGAAGCTGCCGTGATCATCCCCGAGGCGGCGGCACCGTTCCTCCGCACCGGCGAGCTGGTCATCATGTACGACGGACGGCTTCCGTTCCAGCTGTACAACGACTTCTCCGGATTCGACGACGGGAACTTCCACGTGATGTCGAACCTGTTCACGGCGACCGAGGAATACTTCGACTCCCACCCCGATGAGATCAAGGCGTTCCTCGCCCTCTGGCAGCGCGGCGTCGACCTCTGGAACGAGAACCAGGAAGACATCATCAGGGCATATCCGCAGCACTTCGCCGTGGAACTCGAAGAGGATGTCCAGTGGATCAACGAGTTCATGTCGGACCCGGCCAACGACTGGTTCGTCGAAGAGGTCTACCTCGACCAGGAGTGGATCGATGCCGAGGTGGCGATCTGGGACTTCATGACCAGCCTCCACCCCGACAACCCGAATCGACTCGAAGAGGGATTCCCGGTTCCGAGGTTCGAGGTCGTCGAGCCCTAATCCGGACAACGAGCCAATGTGTGAGGGGATGTGGGCTTTCGAGCCCGCATCCCCACGCACCTGATCGAGAGGGAGACGTGTGACGGCGGTACAGGAACGCCAGGAACAGCCAGGGAAGTCGGCAGAGGAGGAACGCCTCGAAGCCGAACTTCGCCGCGAGAAGCAACGCAAGTGGTTCTGGCGAATCCTGGGCTACATAGTCGTTCTCGGGGTCTGGGAGTTGTCCTCGGGATGGGTACTCGAAGAGAACCTGCTCCCCGGACCGATCCGCATCATCCAGACCTTCCCCGAGATCGTTGCGACCGGCCGCTTCTTCAGCTCATTCGGCGCGACCCTGACACGGATCATCGTCGGCTTCGGGATCGCGTTGATCCTCGGATCGGCCATCGGGTTGCTGACCCAGATCAAGTGGTTCGAGAACTTCTTCCGTGACTTCCAGACGGTCGGGCTGACCTCCCCGGGTCTCGTCTGGGCGCTCGTCGGGTTGATCATCTGGGGGTTCCAACCGATGGGATGGATCTTCCCGATCGTCATGGTCACCTTTGCTCTGGTCTCGGTCAACATCGCCGAGGGAGTCCGGTCGCTTCCGAAGGATCTCATCGACATGGCGAAGGCGTTCGGGACACCGCAGCACCGACGGCAGCGCGAGATCGTCATTCCTCATCTGGCTCCATTCATCTTCACCGCCGTCCGGTTCGGATTCTCCATCGGCTGGAAGGTCACCGTGCTCACCGAGGTGTTCTCATCCAACGAGGGCATCGGGTTCGAGATGCGGGTATCGTCGCAGTTGTTCCAGCTGGACGTGTTCTTCACCTGGGTGCTGTCGTTCTTCGTCTTCGCCCTGTTCCTGGAGAAGGTCGTTCTCCAATACTTCGAGCGCCGGTTCTTCCACTGGCGTCAGGAGGTCTCAACCGCATGAGAAGGTCCGCACACATCGATCCGGAGAAATCACGATGACTGCCGTCACCGAACAGGTCCCCAAGCAGCAACCACCCGTCAAGAAGGACGACGACACCGGCCTCGTGGCCTTCATCAAGAAGCCGATCGTTGCCCGGCTGCTGTTCCCCACGCTGTTCATTGCGCTGTGGTTGTTCGTCGACGGTCTCGAGATCTCGAAGGTGTTCCCGGCGCCCGATCGGGTCGCTCAGTTCATGTGGGACGAACTCAGGCTCGAGACCCTCGCCCGCACGAACCTCTACGAGACGCTCGGGCTGTCCCTGGTCCGGCTCTTCTCAGGCTTCGCAGTGTCGATGGTCGTCGGAACCGCCATCGGGCTGGGCATGGGCCTCTCCAAGTCGGTCGACGCCTTCTTCCACGACTGGGTGATGGCGATCCTCGCCATGCCGGCGCTGGTGTGGGCGTTGTTCCTGGGCCTGGTGTTCGGATTCGGCCACACCGGGCCGGTCCTCGCCACAATCCTGGCCGGGATCCCGTTCGTGATCATCAACGTCAGGGAAGGAGTCCGCAACACTCCCCGCGACCTGTTCGACATGGCGTCGGCGTTCGGAGTTCCCCAGAACCGAATGACACGCCATCTTCTGATTCCCTCGCTGATGCCGTTCATGTTCGCTGCGGCCCGCTACGGGTTCTCGGTGGGATGGAAGGGCCTGGTTCTCGCCGAGGTGTTCGCATCGGATCGCGGGATGGGATGGATGATCAAGTTCTGGTACGACGCCCACCGCTCGTTCGCGGTCGTCGGCTACGCCTTCTTCTTCGTGGTCTTCGCCTTCTTCCTCGAGAAGTTCGTATTCGACAAGATCTACGAGCGGACGTTCAGATGGAGGCCGTCCGCCGGAGCGATCGAGCTCGTCGAAGAAGAGGTGGAAGAACACTTCATCGATGCGCTCGATCCCGAAGGTGCATCCACCCTGCCCAAACAAATCAGAGAGGACTGAATGGCTCACATCAAGATCGCCAATCTCCGCAAGGAGTTCGGAGTCGGTGACGACAAGGTCGTCGCCCTTCAGAATGTCAACCTCGACATCGAAGGTCACGTCTTCGTGTCGATTGTCGGCCCTTCGGGCTGCGGCAAGTCCACCCTGTTGAACATCCTCAGCGGGATCGAGACGCCGTCGAGCGGAACGGTCGACATCACCCAGGATCGTCACGATGCCAATCCCGGCTACGTCTTCCAGGCGGCGCGACTGCTGCCGTGGCGTTCGGTGATGGACAACCTGTTGTTCGTCCAACCCGATCCCGATGCTCCGGAGGCTCGTGAGCGATGCCAGCGCTATCTCGACATGGTGCACCTCGGTGACAAGGGCGACAAATTCCCCGGCGAGCTCTCCGGCGGTATGCAGCAGCGTGTCGGCATCGCCCGTGCATTCGCCGTCGAGCCAGACGTGCTGTTCATGGACGAGCCGTTCAGCCATCTCGACGCCATCACTGCGCGTTCCCTGCGGCGTGAGCTGCACGACATGTGGCAAGCGACCGGGAAGACGATCTTGTTCGTCACCCACGACGTGGGCGAGGCGGTGGAGCTCTCCAGCCGCATCCTGGTGTTCGCCAAGGGCGGACGACTCGAAGACGACATCACCGTCGACATGCCGTTTCCTCGGGATGCGGCCGACGAGAACGTGGCCGTCGCCAAGGCACACGTCCTCAAGAAGTTCGAGGATCTGGATCTGGTCGCCACGTGAGCTTTCAATGGCGTGGGGTCGCGCCTGGAGCCGCCTGCACCCGTGGTTGATGCGATTCCACGGCGCTGACCGAGGACCGGCGTCATGGACGAGCGTATCGTCATCCCGACGTCCGACGCTCCCCGTCGGTCCCGGCCGGAGCGCCGGCCATCGCGTTTCCGCTGGGTCTTCGGCTTGGTTGCGATCGCGGCCGTGGCGCTCGGCGTTGCCCAGGCACCGAGCCTCGCATGGGTCGAGGGCGAGTCGCCTCAGCGGCTGCTCAACTCCGAGAGCGTCGTGGCGACGCCAGGATCGTTCTCGCTTCTCGCCGGCCCGGAGGTTTCGGGCGGAGTCGTCTGGACGACATCCGACGGCAGTCGATGGCTCCAGCGACCGCTTTCCCGAATCGGCTACAGGGTCGTCTACCACCCGACCGGGCTCTTCGTGATCGATGGCAGATCGCTTGCGGTGATCGGCCCGGACGCAGATGATCCTCCTGTTGCAGTGCCTCTGCCCGACCCGATTCGCATCGGTAACGGATCGAATCGGCCGGGTCTGGTCTCCGGGCTGGGTGGCCTGGTTGCACAAACGGTCACCGGTGACATCTACTTCGCCCCGGAAGCCCGTCGGTTCGAATTGGCCGTCGGGGCCGACGAATGGCGCGCATCGGCCGACATTCCCGGATTCACCGAGACCATCCTGTCGGTCCCTCCGCCTCGCATCCAATCGAGGTGTCAGCCCGTCGAGCGTCGTGCACCTGACATCGTGCCGATCATCGAAGCCGGGTCCGAATTGGTGGCGTTCGTCCCGGCGAGCGATCCATCTACGGCCTGGCCGATGTGCGAGCCGGTGCTGTGGGCCTCGAGCAACGGCGTCGACTGGCGACCGCAGAGCACGGAGTCTCCGTTTCCCCGGGGCGCATACGTCAGCGACGTCGCTTGGCGTGATGGCCGGTTCGTGGCGGTAGGCGGCATCGGACTCGACCTTCCCCTGGCCTGGACTTCTACCGATGGCGTGGCCTGGGAGGTCATCGAACTGCCCGGCGTCGAGGACACCGGTCGGCTTCTCCACGTCGAGCGAGGCGGCCTCGGGTGGATGATCATCAGCGATCAACGGAACCGCTCTGAGGCACGGGGCTGGTTCTCGACGAACGGCGTCTGCTTTCGCCCCGTTCCAGACCGGGTCGTCGGCTCGAAGGTGGCAATCAACGACGACGCAGTCCTCAGTGTCGGCCGGGGTCCCGAACCCGACATCTGGGTCGGCACGCTCGGGGGGCTGAGATCCGACCTGGGCTGGTGTGGGCTGTGATGAGGCGAGTGCCATGACATCGAGATCCGGGGCAGTCGCCCTGACCGAGACGCTCATCGCGGAGGGAATCGAGACCCTGTTCGGCATCCCCGGCGTCGGGACGCTCCCGGTGTACGACTCCTTCATCGACCACCCGGAGTTGCGCCACGTCGAAACGAGGCATGAGCAGGGGGCGGTCTTCATGGCGGATGGCTGGGCCAGGGCGACAGGCGAACCGGGCACGGTCTTCACGTCGGGAGGGCCGGGCTCGCTGAACACTCTCACCGCCATGGCGTCGTCGTTCAACGACAGCGTGCCGATCCTGCACATCACCAACGAGAACCCGGCCTCGGTACGCCGTAAGGGCAAGGGACACTTCCATGACATGGCGGATCAGTTCGGCGTGTTCCGTTCGGTGACCGGGTTCGGGATCCAGGTGGTCCTGGCAGACGAGATTCCCGGAGCGATCCATCAAGCGATGGTGGCGCTCCGAAACCGCCATCCCCGGCCTGCACTGGTGGAGATCGCCGCCGAGGCGTTCGATCAGATGACGGATGCGCCCGTTCTCGAGCCGGCGGCGACCATCCGCCGCCGGCCCGATCGCGCTGCGATCGCCGAGGCGGCTCAGAGGATCTCTCAAGCTCGGTCGCCGGTCATCTGGGCGGGCGGCGGTGTATCGACACCGGAGGCAGCGGTTGCGCTCTTGGCGCTCGTCGAGCGAACCGGTGCCGCAGTCATCACCACCCAGAAGGGCAAGGGGGCGATTCCTGCCGAACATCGGTTGCACATCGGGAACTGGGCCAACGAACAGCCGGTGCGCGACCTCATCGATCGATCCGATCTGCTGGTGGCGGTCGGGACCCGGTTCTCGTACTTCCCGACCGGTGGGTGGTCGCTCGACATCGGCTGCCCGATCGTCCAGATCGACTCCGACCCCGCCGCAATCGGTATGAACTACCGAGTCTCGGTCGGTGTCGTCGCAGACGCCGAAGCCGGCCTACTTGCGCTCGACCAGGCACTCGACGAGTTGTCGTACGTGGCCGAACATCGACGAGACGAAGAGGTCGCTGCAGTCCTCGAGACCATCGACTCGTCCGTCGGCCGACCGGTGGAGCGTCAGGTGCTGGAGCAGATGCGCACTGCGCTTCCGGCCGATGCCATGGTGTTCAACGATCCGACGACCATCGCATTCTGGGCTCGATCCCTCTGGCGAACCGATATTCCTCGGACCTGGTCGGTTCCATCAGGTTTCGGCACGCTGGGGTCGTCGATGCCGACAGCGATCGGAGCGAAGCTCGCTCGCCCCGACGTGCCCAGCGTGTGCGTGATCGGCGATGCCGGAGTGATGTTCACGATCCAGGACCTGATGACGGCGGTCCAGGAAGGAGTCCCTGTCATCGTCATGGTGTTCAACGACCGCGGCTACGGGGTGGAACGACGGCACCAGGACCATCTCTACGGACGCCGTACCGCCGTCGACATCCTGCCTCCCGACTTCGTCGCTCTCGCAGAAGCGTTCGGAGCACGCGGGGTGCTCGTGGATGATCTGTCGCGTGTCGGTGAGACGCTCGAGTCGGTGCTCGATGCCGCAGGCCCAACCCTGATCGAGATCCCCAACCAATTCGGCCACCCCGGTTACGGCTCGTTCGGCAGCTACGAATGAGCGCCGCACGCCCCACGCCACACGCAGCACGTTTCGGGTCCGTGCGTGGGTTCGGCGCGGTAGGGGCGACCGCTTGCGGCGCCCGCGACTCGGGCCGTGTGTTCGTGTCGACCCGGACCAGGCGCGGTGCTGCCGGTCCGCGCCTGTGGGTGGTGCGCTGGTTTGGTGTGATGCGCTGCGGGCGAGGCGAGCCTCGCCCCTACGACTTGTCCAGACGTCAACGAAAGAGGATCCCAAATGCCCACCACTGACCTCCACACCCATGCCATCATTCCTGATGCGCTCCGCGCCATGGCCGCGGCGCATCCCGACTACGGGCCTCAGGTGTTCGAGGAGGATGGCCAGACGTTCCTGCAGTACCCGGGGGGCCGGGCCAGGCTCGGTCCGCTCCATCCCGGCATCTTCGACCCCGAGGCTCGGCTGGCGGAGATGGACGATCTCGGTGTCGAGCGTCACGTGGTGGCGATCGCTCCACCCAACTCGTTCTATCACATCCCTGCCGAGCCCGGCATCGACTTCGCCCGGATGCAGAACGACGCTCTCATGGCGTGGAGCGACGCCTACCCCGACCGGCTCCACGTCTTCGGGACGCTGCCGCTGCAGGACCCCGAGGCGTCTTTGCAGGAGTTCGATCGCATCCTCGAGCATCCGCGCGTGCGGGGGGTTCAGATCGGAACCAACATCGGCGGCGTCGATCTCGACGATTCCCGTTTCGATCCGATCTGGGAGGCATCACAGGCAGCCAACAGCCCGATCTGGGTGCACGGCGATCAGCGCCAACTCGCCGGAGCGGACCGACTCAACAACTACTACCTCCAGAACTTCATCGGCCAGCCGTTGGAGTCCACCATCGCCATGGGCAAGCTGATCTTCTCCGGCGTGCTCGAGCGCTACCCGGACCTCCGGTTCGGGTGGTGCCACGGCGGGGGATTCTTGCCCTATCAGATCGGCCGCTGGGACCACGGATGGGGATGCCGACCAGAGGCGGTCGTCGCCATCGACACGAATCCTCCGAGTTCGTACTTCGCCAAGATGTACTTCGACACCCTGACTCACGATCCGCTGTCGTTGCGGTTTCTCGTCGATCGGGTCGGCGCCGATCACGTCGTTCTCGGGAGCGACTATCCGTTCGACATGGCCTCCGCCGATCCGGTCGGTGCAGCCGAGGCCGCCGGTCTCGACTCGGACGCGCTCGACAAGGTCTTCGAGACGAACGCAGAACGGTTCCTGAGGGCGATGCCATGAGGTACTCCCAGATCAACAGTCTCACGGTGTCCGTCATCGGGCTCGGCTGTAACAACTTCGGGCGCGCCCTCGACCCGGCCGGCACCCGATCGGTGGTCGACGCGGCGATCGACCAGGGCGTCAACTTCTTCGACACATCGGACAACTACGGAGAGGGCCGGTCGGAGTCGTACCTCGCCGCCGCTCTCGGAGACCGCCGAGATGACGTGGTGATCGCCTCGAAATTCGGCCAGTCGTTCGCGCAGGTCGAGGGGTCCGGGGGAGCGAGACCCGACTACATCCGGACGGCGATCGAGCGGAGTCTCCGAGAACTCGACACCGATCGCATCGACCTCTACCAGCTGCATTGGTCCGATCCGGAGACCCCGATCGCAGACACGATCGGGACGATGGCCGAGCTGGTGGATGAGGGCAAGGTGGTCGAGATCGGCTGCTGCAACCTCGACGCCGCTCAACTCTCAGAGGCGATCGCATTCTCGGAATCTGCCGGACTGCCGCTGTTCGTCTCGGACCAGGTCCAATACTCGATGATCCACCGCGACCCCGAGCACAATGGGCTGGCGGACCTGTGCGCCGCCAAAGGGGTGTCGCTGCTGCCGTACTACCCGCTCGCCTGCGGGATGCTCACCGGCAAGGTCGAGCGCGGGTCCCAGCCGACCGGTCGGCTGGCGATGGACCGCTACGCCCACTACCTGACCGATGAGAACTTCGGCGTCGTGGAGCGCTTGGCCGACTTCGCAGCAGATCGTGGCGTCACCACGGCACAGGTGGCGATCGGGTGGCTGCTCGCCCAGCCGGCCGTGCCGGCGATCACGCCGGGCGCGACCAGCGCCGCACAGGTCGCCGAGAATGCGTCGGCTGCAGACTGGGTACCGAGCTCCGACGACCTGGCTGAGCTCGAAGCCGCACTCGGCTCGGTCACGTGACAGACTGGGCGGCATGAACCAGACCACCTCTTCCTCGCCGACTGCGAAGATCTGGCGCGTCGTCGAGGGGGTCGTCGATTCCGACGAGCCGGTTGGGCCTCGTGGGCTCGGCCGCAAGATCCACCTGGATCGAAGCGCCGTGGGCCGGATGCTTCAGCATCTGGCCGACATCGATGTCCTCCACCGGAGCGCGGATGGTTATGTGCTCGGCCCGCGATTGATCACGCTGGGTCGCGTGCTCGCTGCGCGAGACACGCTCCCCGACGAGGTGGAGCCGATCCTCGCCGACCTCGTCGCCCGCTTCGACGAGACGTGTTATGCGTGCGCGTTCCACGGGGACGTGGCCGTGTTCACCCACGAGATCCAGAGCTCCAAGCCGTTGCGGCTCGTCGTCGAACTGGGTCGGCCCGTCCCTCTGTACGCGGGCGCAGCCGGTCGCGCCATCCTCTCGGCCCTCGCCGAGGATCACGTCCGCGAGATCGTCGGAACGGATCCGCTTCCGCGACTCGGACGAGGGACGCTCGGGACGATCGATGAGGTGCTCGAAGCTGCACGCCGAGACAGTGAGCGGGGCTACTCGGTCAGTTACGAGGAACGGGTACCCGGTGGTGCCGCAGTGGCGGCGCCGTTCTTCGGTTCGGCGGGAACCTGTCAGGGGTCGCTCGTCTACACATGCCCGGTGGCGCGGATCGAAGACGCCGATGTCGCCGAGATCGGGCAGGCCGTTGCCGGGGCGGCTACGGCGCTGTCGGTCCGCCTCGGTCACGAGTCGAGGGCCGAGAGATGATCGGCCTCGGCATCGTTGGCCTCGGCCGGTGGGCCAACGCCCATGCCGCCGCTGCGGCCCGGAGCGAAGAAGTCGAAATCGTGAACTGCTTCGCTCGGTCCGAGGCGTCTCGCCAGGCGTTCGTGGAGGGTCACGGGGTCGAGTCGAGTGCGAGGTCGCTCGAGGAGTTGGTGTCCGATCCCCGGGTCCGGGGGGTCGTGATCTCCTCTCCCAACGACGTACATGCGTCTCAGATACGGGCAGTCACCGCAGCAGGGAAGCCCGTCCTGGTAGACAAGCCGATGGCGGTCGACGTCTCCGAGGGGCTCGAGGTCATTCGGGTGTCGGCAGGCATCGCGGTGGGTGTAGCTCACCATGCCAGGCGCCTCGCCGGACATCGCGCCGCCAAGGCCTGGATCGAGTCGGAAGCCGGCCAGGTGCGCACGGCCCACGGCGACTTCTCGAACAATCGAGGCGGATCGATGAAACCGGATGCCTGGCATCGGTCTGTGCGGGGATCGGAGGGCGGAGTGCTGATCCAGGTCGGCATCCATCAGGTCGACAACATGCTGTACCTCCTCGGTCCGGTGAGCTCGGTGAACGCCCGCTTCGCCTACGGTGCGCTCGGACGGGACATGCCTGATGCGGCCCTCGTGACGATGGAACATGTCTCCGGCGCCATGTCGACGGTCTCCTCCAGTTGGACCACCCCGAGCCACTATCGCACCGATCTGCTCGCCACCGGAGGGAATCTGATGTTCACCCTCGATCACGGTCACTGGCCGAGTGGGGACGTCGACGACTACGGGACCTTGACGCTCGACACGGGGGACGGCGACCCGGCGGCCTTTCCGATCGACAAGGGCGACCCGCTCCGTGATCAGCTCGAGGAGCTCGGCCGAGCTGCGGTCGACGGGACTCCCATGGGAGTCGACGCCATGGCGGGGCTGAGGGCGGTTGCGGTGGTGGAGGCGGCGGTCTCTTCGGCAGCGCGCCGTGGCGCGCCGGTCGAGTTGGAGCATCTCGTTCGCCGCGCAGGTGCCACCGACGCCGAAGTCGCAGAGTTCCTCCAGCAGTGAGGTGACGCACGAGGGCGTGCCCGATCCCGTCGTGCAACATATAGGATCGTGCCTCAGCCTTTGGAGGGACCACCATGCACTACGGGATCAAGACCAATCCCCATCACACGACCTGGGAGGCCATGCTGGCTGCCTGGATCCGTGCCGATCAGAGCGAGAACATCGACTCCGCCTGGGTGTTCGATCATTTCTACCCGATCTTCGGGGACACGGACGGCCCCTGCCTCGAGGGCTGGACCTCGTTGTCTGCGCTGGCACACGCCACCGACCGGCTCGGGGTCGGAACGATGGTGAACGGCATGCCATATCGCCATCCCGCGGTCACCGCCAACATGGCGTCGACCCTCGACATCATCTCCGACGGCCGCTTCCAGCTCGGGCTGGGTGCAGGTTGGAACGAGCTCGAGTCCAACGCCTACGGCATCACGCTGGGCGACACGCTGACCGAGCGCTTCGACCGGTTCGACGAGTCGGTCGAGATCATCGTCGGCATGCTCGAGAACGAAGAGACCACCTTCGATGGCGAGCACTTCACGGTCACGAACGCCCGCAACGAGCCGAAGGGCCCTCAAACACCCCGCCCCCCGATCGTCATCGGAGGCAAGGGAGAACGGCGCACCCTGAGGACGGTCGCCCGGTTCGCCGACCACTGGAACGTCGCTCCGATCGATGACGACGAGTGGAACCACAAGATGGACGTTCTGGCCCGGCACTGCGACGACGTCGGCCGTGACCGCGATCAGATCATGACGTCGATGATGGTCCGCTTCAATCCGGCTGACCTCGATGCCTTGGCCGACGAGCTCGGTCGGCTCGCCGGCCTCGGCCTCGACGC
>JAHEIN010000002.1:13629-72015 GCA_024639335.1 bacterium
CCTCAGAACAGGCCCGACGTGCCTCCTCCATCGACCGAGATCGAGGTGCCGTTTATGTGGCGCGACTCGGGGAGGCACAGGAACACTGCGAGATTGGCGATGTCCCCGGGCTCCGCCAGGCGGCGAACCCCCTGCCTGTCGATGATCCGCTGCTCGAACTCCTCCGGCGTTACACCTGCCCCTTCGGCGCGGGCGCTCATCAGATTGTGATGGCGTTCTGTACGCGTCTGAGCCGGGTGGATGGTGTTCACGTTGACATCGTCTCTGAGCCCCTGACCGGCCAATGCCTTCGAGAAGTTGGCGAACGCGGCATTGACGGCTCCCCCGATCATCACGTCGGGCGTGGGCATGCGAGCCAATCCGCCGATGATGTTGACCACCGTCCCGTGTGATTCCTCGAGCTGGGGCCAGAACATCCGCGACAGTCGCACGGCGCCGTGGAACTTCAGGGCGAAACCGTCCAGCCAGGTCTCGTCGTCGAGATCCAGGAACGGCCCGGCCTTCGTGGCACCGGCGCAGTTGACCAGGATGTCGACCCGGCCGAAGCCGTCCATCGTCGCCTCGTGCAACGCAGCGCAGCCCTCGACCGTTCTGAGGTCACCGGCGGCGGTCTCGGCGCGGACGCCGGTCGAGCCCGAGATCTCTGCGGCAGCTGCTGTGAGGTCTTCAGCCGTTCTCGCCGCCAGCATGCAGTGCACGCCTTCTTCGGCCAGGCTCTGAGCGATCGCCCGGCCGATTCCCTTGCTTCCTCCGGTGACCACGGCCACCTTGTCTTCGAGCCTCTTCATGATGTTCCTTTCTCTCCTTCTTGCTTCGTCGTCCTAGCCGGGACGGCCAGGGCATCCAGCGCGACCCATTCGGTACCCGACCATGCCAGCGGGTTGATTTCGATCTCGACCATATCGCTGCTCGCAAAACCCAAGCCGAGCGAAACGATGATCTCGCAGAGCCGGGGTGTCGCCTCCGGGTGGATCCGGTCGAGGGCTACGGCCAAGCCGGGAGCTCGTCGGACGAGTCTCGTTGCCTCTTCAGCGGTCTTCGGGACCAGTCCCATCACGGGGTCGAAACCTTCGGCAGCGATCCCGCCCAACCCAACCAGCATCATCGGCCCGAAGACTGGATCGGTCACGGCACCGACGATGACCTCGAACCCGCTGATCTGTTGTTCGACCAGTGCGCCTGCGATTTCTGCATCTGGGCGGTGTCGAAGAGCACGTGAGGTGACCGCGGTGAACGCTTCGGCGGCGTCCCCGGCTGCCACGCCGGTCTCGATTCCCTCGACCTCGGTCTTGTGGAGGATGTCCGGCGAGCAGACCTTGACCACCACCCGCCCACCCAGGCCGCTCGCAATCGCAGCGGCCTGTTCCGCCGACAGGGCGACCTTGCCCTGTGGGATGGCGATCCCCCACTCCGAAACCCACTTCTTCGAGGCGGATTCCTCCATTGGAGCACCTGCCTCGACGCGTCCGGCCGCCACGGCGAACGACGTCGAGTCCGGCACAGGCGAGGTCAGGCCCCCGAGGGCGCGGACGGCCGACCTCGGCTCCGTCGTCACCGGAAGTCCAGCCATGCGGAGCGCTTCGAGGCCGTGGGCGCCGACATCTCCGGCCATCCAGAGGTGAATCGCCGGTCGAGCCGATGCGATGAGCGCATCGACCCGTTCGGCGGTGTGAGCGGGCGGGTGTGCAGTCGACACAGCCAAGACGACGTCGTACTCGTCTGCGAAACGATCGACGACGGCACCGAACCGGGAGGCTCCACCGATGATTCCGCCCATGTCGAGCGGGTTGCTCGCTACGCCGTGTTCGAGGAGATCGTCGCCGAGCTCGGCCATGGTCGCCGGGCCCGGCTGGGGGAGCTCGACTCCGTGTCGTTCCGCCAGGTCGCTGAGCAGGATCGCCACACCTCCGGAGTGTGTGACGATGCCGACCCGTCTGCCGGCCGGTCGGGGAGCCCGGGCCATGACGTCGGCGATGTCCAGCAATTCGCCCGGCGTCTCTGCCATGGTGACGCCGAGCGAGGCGAGCACGCCTTCGAGGACGACGGCCGGGCGAGCCATGGCGCCGGTGTGTGTGGATGTCATCGCACTGCCGTGCTCGCTCGCCCCGAGCCTGCACACCACGACGGGTTTGCCCGAGGCTGAGGCCGCCGATATGGCTTCCAGGAATCGCTGCCCGTTGCGCACGGTCTCCATCACGATGGCGATGGTGCGGATGTCGTCGAGCTCGGAGAGCGCGATGATCCCGTCGGCGATGTCGATGTCGCTCTCGTTGCCGACCGAGATCGACACCCCCAGACCGCCGCCCCGTTCGGCGGCGAGGTTGTGGATGTAGCTTCCCGTGCCTCCGCTCTGTGTGACGAGACCCACGGGACCGGACCGGATCTGGTCGGCAGGGCGATCGAGGCAGGTCAGGAAGCTGACGGCGAGCTGTGCGCGCGGCCTGATCACTCCGCCCGAATTCGGGCCGAGGATGCGAACGCCGTGTCGAGCTGCGATCTTCGACAGCTCACGCTGCGTGGCACTCCCGCTCGACCCCGCCTCGGCGAAGCCGCCGGCGAACACGATGACCACTCCTGTCCCGACCGTGCCGGCGTCGTCGACGATTCCCGGGACGGCTGTCGATGGGACCGCCGAGGCCACCAGGTCGGGAGCCTCCGGGAGGGACTGGAGCGAATCGAACATCTCCACGCCGGGCACCGTAGGGGTGCGCGGGTTGACACCCCAGACCTTTCCGGTGTACCCGACCTTGCGAAGTGATGACAGCACCCGGCCACCGTGCTTCGAGGCATCGTCGGACAGACCGACGATGGCGATCGATTTCGGTGCCAGGAGCTGATCGAGATGCGTCACGGTGTTCGGCTCACTCCCGCAGATGGGGTGCGACTTCGGCCGCAAAGAGCTCGAGGCTGTCATGTGCCCCCATGTCGTAGAAGTAGAGGATCATCTCGTCTGCGCCGGCATCCCGGTATCTGCCCAACTCCTCGATCGCCTCGGGAACGGTGCGGGCGAAATGCTCGGCAGCGAATGCCGCAGGCGTCGAGTTCCGTCGGACGGCGGCCGTCTCCAGCTTGGCGTCCAGATCGGCCTGGTCCCGGCCGATCACCGACATCAGGTGCACCGACCGGCCGATCTCGTCGAAGTCGCGCCCCACGTCCTCGCAATGGCCGGCCAGGACGTTCGACTTGTGAACGAACGTCTCGACGCTGTCTCCGAAGTTGGCGTGATCGCCGTACTTGGCGACGATCTTCAGGGTCCGCTTCTCGCCGCCGCCTGCGATCCACAGAGGCGGGTAGGGCTGCTGGAGTGACTTCGGATGGGCGATCGCTCCGTCGAGGCGGTAGTGCTCGCCCGAGAACTGCCCGAGGTCGGAGGTCCACATCTCGATGAGCACCTGGGCGGCTTCCTCGAGCATGTCGAGGCGAATCCCTGCTCTCGGGAAGTCGTAGCCGTAGCCTTCGAACTCGCCGACCGACCAGCCCGCGCCGATGCCGACGTCGAGCCGGCCTCCGGAGATGGCATCGACCGACAGCGCGATCTTGCCGAGCAGCGAAGCCGGTCGATAGGGGACGCACGTGCACATCTGCCCGAGGCGGACCCTGTCGGTCGCCACGGCGAGTGCAGCCATCAGGCTCCATGCCTCGAACACGGTCTCCTGGCTGGGCACCGGGTGGGTGTGAAAGTGGTCGTAGACCCACATGGAATCGTATCCGGCTGCCTCGATTGTCGCCGCCGTCCTTGCGATGTGTGGCCACTGGTCGGCGACCGGCCGACCCACCTGATCCATCTTCCATCCCTGGGGTACGAATGTTCCGAACCTCATGTGTGAACCTCCATGATTCCTTCCGTCCTGTATTCCAACTGTTTGCCGCCGATTCGCACGAGCACCGCAGACACGCCGAGTGCAACTGCCGCAGCCGTCCAGGCGGCTTGATAGCCCTTGGCCTCCACGATCAGCCCGAAGGTGAGCGGTCCCAGGATGCCACCGCCGAACTGGCCGGTGCCGAGGATCCCCGTTGCCGTTGCCGGTCCGCGCGGGCTCCGCGCCACGACGGCAAAACTCAACAGACTCGGCCACGCCCATCCCGCACCGAACACCAGCATCGTGGCGACGACCAGGGCGAGCTCGGACTGGATCGCGCCGATCAGTCCGAACGCAAGTGCGCCCGTCCCGAGGAGCGAGGGGACGATGGTGAAGTGCAGGTCGGTGCGGAGGTCTCCGACCCATCCCCACCCGGTCCGGCCGAGGATGCCCACGATGCTTCCCACCGCCAGCAACGTGCCGGCCAGCGAGGGGGACGTGCCGCCGGCAACGGCTGATTCGACATAGAACGCACCCAACGATGCAGTGGCGTAGACGGCGAAGAATGCTCCCACGGACAGTATCCACAGGGGGAAGTGTTCGACGTCCTTGCCGTGCCCGTCTTCGTGTGCGGCAGCAGGCTGGGTGAGACCGAACCCGGCGATGATCGGCAGCGCCGCGACCCCTGCGAATGCAAAAGCCCATCGCCATCCGATCGTGGCGCCGATGAGTGGGACGGCGGCTCCGGCGAGCATCGTTGCGTACAGCGCCGACGACTGCTTGACGCCGAAGGCGACTCCCTGCCGCTCGAAAGGCACGCCGCGTGCCAGCGCGAGGTTCGAGGCGGGGTATGCCAGGGCATTGGCGACCCCGGCGACTGCCAGGAAGAAGGCCAGCTCGATCCAGCTTCGCGCCAGCAGGCCGATCCCAGCCGATGACATGAGGCTCAGGCCTGCCGCCACAGCCATGGCTCGCGGGCCCCCGAGGCGTTGCGCAACGGTGCCTCCCACCCAGGTGAGGCCTGCGGATGCCAGGTAGTAGATGGTCGCCAGGGCCCCCAGGCGGGCTTCGCTGAATCCGAGCTCCGGCCGGATGAACACGGCGAGCGCCCCGACGAGGAAGATCGGCAACGCTCCGAGCGTGATCGAGAGCGTCGTCGCCGTCAGCGTTGCGAGCGGATGCTGGGTGAGCGGTCGATCGCTGATCACTCGGATGGCGTCCAGGAGCCGATGATGCCGGTCTCGATCAGCCGGGCGACTTCATCGGGATCGATCCCGAGCCGTTGCTCGAGCACACGGCGGCTGTGTTGCCCGAGCATGGGAGCCGGTTTCCTCGGCATCGACCAGTCACTGAACTTGACCGGTGACGGCGGGTACCTGATCTCACCCAGCGTTGGGTGCTCGTACGTCTGCACCATGTCCCGGGCGACGACCTGAGGGTGGGTGAACACCTCTCCGACGTCGTTGACCGGTGCCGCCGGGATGTCGTGCTCGTCCAGAATCCGCGCCCATTCGGCCTTCGGCTTCGTCTTGAACGTCTCGGTGAGGATGGGAACGATCTCGTCACGGTTCGCCACCCGCATGGCGTTGTTGGCGAATCGGGGGTCTTCTGCGAGCTCGGGTCGTCCAATCGCACCGCAGAGGTTTCGCCAGAACTTCTCGTCTCTGGCGGCGACCACCACGTATCCGTCGCCAGCCTCGAATGCCTGCCACGGAACCATGTGGGCATGTGCCGTCCCCTGACGTGTGACGTCCTTGCCCGAGTTCAGGTGATCGAGTGCGTCGTAACTGAGCATCGAGACGAGCGAGTCGAGCATCGCGACGTCGGCGTGCCGTCCGTGGCCTCCCATTCCTCGCTCGGCCAGAGCGGCGAGGACCGAGATGCAAGAGAAGATGCCGCCGGCGATGTCTGCGAGCGGTATCCCCACCCTGGCAGGTGACCCGTCGGGGTCACCGGTGATGTCCATGTGCCCACTGAATGCTTGAACCACCAGGTCGAAGGCGGCCTTGTCCTTGAGGGGACCGGTTTCGCCGAACCCCGTCACCGACACCGTGATGATGTCCGGGTTTCGCTGCTTCAAGGTCTCGTGGTCGATCCCCAGCCGCTTCATGACACCCGGTCGGAAGTTGTCGACGACGACGTCGGCCTCCTCGACGAGCCGATAGAAGACATCGAGCCCCGCCGGCGTCTTGAGGTCGATGACGACGCTCTCCTTGCCGCGGTTCATGAACAGGTGGATTGCGCTCTCACCGCGGAGGGGAGCGATCTTCGGGTTGCGTGCAGTGTCGCCCCTGATCGGCTCCACCTTGATGACTTCGGCGCCGAGTTCGGCGAGGATCGCCCCGCCGTAGGTTCCGGCGATCACCTGGCCGAGCTCGATGACCGTGACGCCGGTCAGCATGGCGTCGACGCAAGGTTGCGCTCTCGGTGCGTCACCACTCGAGCTTCACCACTTCGCCCGACGAGGCCGATTGGTCGACTGCTCGCGAGATCTTCAGCACATCGATACCATCGGCGCCGGTGGCGAGGATCGGGTCCTGACGGTTCTGACCGACCGAGTTGATGAACGCGTGGGTCTCTTCCTGCATGGCTCCGAAATGCTCCCCGAGCGCCCAGTCGCCCGGCATGTAGGAACCGAGCATGGCGACGTTCATCGTCGCATCTGGCGTGTAGGGGGAGGGGATGGCCTTGCGGGAAGCCATCAGTACGTCGCGATGGTCGTCCTTGACGCTCACGGTGCCCTCGCGCCCGAACAACTCGAAGTCCATCGTTGCCACATATGCGGGCCAGAACTCGGGCAGCTCCCAGCTGACTCCCAGGTTCGCGACCATGCCGTCATCGTAGGTCAGGACACACCACGTCGAGTCGGGGGTGTCGTAGTCGTCGTGGATGCGTCCCTTCGTCGAGCCGGCGGCGTAGACGGCGGTGGGCAGCCTGCCGTCGACATACCAGTTCAGGAGGTCGAACAGGTAGGTCATCGTGTTGATCGATGGCGTGGTCGTGCCCGCTCGGGAGATGACGGCTCTCGCAACCGACTCTGCGAGGTAGATGGTCGCCTTCGCGCTCGTCACGTCGCCGATGTAGCCCTTGTTGACGTGCTCCTTGATGGCCAGGTAGCGCCGGCGGAACCGTTGGGTGTACCCGGTGTACACCCGGACGCCGTACTCCTCGGCCGTCGCCAGCAGCTTGTAGCCCTCCTCGGGGAGGATGGTGAAGGGCTTCTCGATCAGCACCGTCTTTCCGGCTTGGATCGCGGCCATCGCCGGCTCGTAGTGGGCGTCTTCGGTGGACGCGATGATCACCGCGTCGACATCGTCCCTCGACACGATGTCGAGTGCGTTGGTCGAGGAGATGTCTGCTTCGCACGAGTCGGCCAATCGATCGACCTTGGCAGGATCGATGTCACACACCGCGAGGAAATCCACCGACGGGTGCCGGTGGGCTATCTCCGCCCGCAGGCTTCCGATGGATCCTGCGCCGACGACAGCCACGCCGACGCCGCCGTCGATGTACCTGCTTCTGGTCATGGCGTCTCCTGGTTCTGTCTGGCGGAGGCGCGTTCGGCTGCCTCGGCTCTGGCGATCACGGTCCTAGCAACTCGTGCAACTGCGTAGTCGACCATCTTTCCATCCACTGCGATGGATGCCGATCCCTCGGCTTCAGCCTGCTCGAATGCTTCGAGCACCTTGCGCTGATAGGCGACGACTTCGGGTGCAGGGGTGAAGACCTCGTTGATGACCGCGACCTGGGCGGGGTGGATCGCCACCTTCCCGACGTAGCCGAGACGTCTGGCTAGTTCGGTCTCGACCCGGAGGGCTTCGAGGTTGCGGAAGTCCATGAACACGGCTTCGAAGGGGTGTTGGATGCCTGCCGCCCGAGCCGACGCCAGCACTTGTGATCGCGTATACATCAGCCCGGTGCCCTCGGGCGTCCACTCGCACCCGAGGTCGGCGACCAGATCTCCCTGTTCGCCTCCGCCGAACATGATGCATTCGACCCGATCGCTCGCGATCGCCATGTCATAGGTGTTCCGGCTGCCCAATCCGCTCTCGATGAGCGGGATGATCTCGACGCTTCCGTGCTCGTGACCGGCGACTCGTTCGAGTGCGGTGAGAGCGCCGTCGAGCTCCTTGATGAGGTCGGCGTGTTCTGCCTTGGGGATCATGATGCCGGCGACGCCGGCCCGGCCGGCCGCGACGACGTCGTCCCACATCATGTCCGTCGTCGGCCCGTTCGTCCTCACGTACAGCGGCACGTGGGATTCGGGGAGATCGGAGAGCAGTTCCCTCGCCGTCGTCTTCGCCTCCAGGGCGACGGCGTCTTCGAGGTCGACGATGACTGCGTCGGTCCCCGACGCGATCGCCTTGACGATCAGGTCGCGGCGGTGGCCGGGTGTGAACAACATCGAACGCAGTGGCTGCATCAGCAGTTCTCCTTCACTTGATCGCCATCGGATTGAGCGGGGACCCGACCGCACGTGTGAACGGGAGCGGTGGTCCGCAGAACATGAACTCGTAGACGCCGTCGGTCGCACAGTCGTCGGCGATCGGGTCGAGGTCGAAGATCTCGCCGAGCCAGAGTCCCATATGGACGATGAGGACGATGTGGAGCGGTTGGAACGTGTCCGGCGTCTCGTTCGGGCGCACCTCGAGGCCCCAGGTATCGGTGGCGATGGCTGCGATGTCGCGCTCGGCGATCCAGTCGACGCTGCCCAATCCGAGACCGGGGGCGTCACCCCCGGCATAGTCACCCCAGTCGCCGTTGGAGCGTGCCATCGTCATGGCGCCGGTCCGCACGAAGACGAAGTCGCCTTCACCCACCTCCACGCCTGCGACGTCGGCGGCCTGTTGGAGTTGCTCGCCGTCGATCGCATGACCGGGCTCCAGCCAGTCGACTCCCTGCGCTCTCGGAATGTCCAGCAGCACACCTCGGCCGACCATGGAGTCGGCGGCGTTCTTGACGGAGTTCTTCATGGCGCCTTTGCTGCTCACCCACTCGGCGCCGTACCCGTTGTAGATCTGGTTCTCGAATGCGACATGGCCGAGTGCGTCCCATTGGGTGCCGCTCTGGAGCGGCATGATGATGAGATCGTCGGTGCCCCGGAAGTGACGCTCGTTGCCGCCGTAGAAGTCCCGGAGTGACGAGCCGGCGATCACATCGGCGCCGTCACGGATCATCAGGTGGATCGGGTTGAACCGGCCAAAGGCACCGGTCTGCGGTCCGGCGTCGTCGTAGGGGAGGGCCATCGAGATCGTCCGGCCTCGATTGACCAGCCCGGCTGCCGCCACGACGTGCTCGGGCCTGACCAGGTTCATGGTCCCGCGTTCGTCGTCGTCGCCCCATCGTCCCCAGTTGCTGTGTCTGGCCGACAGTTCCCGAACTGTCTCGATGGTTGGCTCCATGGTTCGACTCCCGTCTCGTCCGACTGGTTGGCGCAAAAAATGAGACGCCACGATCGTGCTCTCATCGAACGATATGCATTCGCGACACGGCCCGCAACCAAAACCCCACTCGGTCATCGATTGATTCTGCTGTGTAGAGTGGCATGGGACCACGCAGGCCAAGGTGTCTTGTAATTCGGGACGCATTGGAAACCGCGAGCCGAGACGGGAGCAAACCGTGGAACAGTCGATGGAGACCACGCCGGAACAGGAAATGTTCCGCGACGCGGTCCGGAGTTTCTGTGAACGTGAGATCACTCGCGAGTACGTGCGGGAGTGCGATTCAGAGCGTCGGGCTCCGGTCGAGCTCTACGAGAAGCTCGGCGAGACCGGTTGGCTTGGGATCAACATCGACGAGGAGTACGGCGGTGCGGGAGGCGGGGCGGTCGAAGTCGCCATCCTGCTCGAGGAACTCGGCCGGGTGTTCCTCGACCTGTCGTTCTGGGTGTTTCGTGCGGTGACCTGGGGCGGGCTCATGATCGGCACATTCGGGACCGAGGAACAGAAGCGGACCCTCCTGCCGAAAGTGGCGTCGGGGGAACTCTCGGTGTGTTTCTCGCTCACCGAGCCGGAGGCCGGATCGGACGCCGCCTCGATCTCACTGACGGCGACCGAGGATGGGGACGACTTCATCCTCAACGGTCAGAAGGTCTTCACGTCCGGCTTCAAGGTCAGTGACCTCGACGTGGTGGCGACCCGGACGGATTCGGGGGGCAAGAAGCACCACGGGATCACCAACTTCCTCGTCGACACCAAGGCCGAAGGGTTGGAGTGGCAACCGATCGAGACGCTCGGGCACTGGCCGCTGGGCACCGCCATGCTGTTCTTCGACGACGTCCGGGTGCCGAAAGCCAACATGCTCGGCCGCCTCCATGACGGATGGCGTGACCTCGGTGTCTCGCTGCGGTATGAGCGTCTGTGCCTCTCCGCCGCCAGAACCGGAGCCGCCAAGTCAGCCCTCGCCGACGCATTGCAGTACGCCCAGGAGCGTGAGCAATTCGACCAGCCGATCGCCGGGTTCCAGGCGGTGTCTCACCGGCTCGCAGAGATGCAGATGATGACCGAGATCTCCGAAATGCTCGTGTACCGCTACGCCTCCAGGCTGGACGGCGGCGCAGCGACGACCCGAGACGCTGCGATCCTCAAGCTGTATGCCTGCGAGGCCTACAAGAGCGTCGCCGACATGGGTCTGCAGGTGCTCGGCGGCTATGGCTACACGATGGAGTACGACCTGCAGCGCCACTACCGCGAGTCGCGGTTGGGTGTCATTGGTGCAGGCACCTCCGACATCCAGCGGAACATCATCGCCAAGACAATGGGAATCTGATGAGCGAACTCATCACGGACGAGGCGCGCAGTTGGGCCGAGAGCACGTTCGAGCCGTTCCACTACGTCGTCGACCGCACGTCGATCGCCCGGTACGCCCACGCCATCTCCGAGGACGACCCAATCCACTTCGATCCCGAGGTGGCGCGGGCCGCAGGCTTCGACGACGTCGTCGCACCACCGTTGTTCCCCTATGTGATCAGGATGCATGCGGCTCATCTCGTCCCTCGGGCGGAGCTCGAGCCGGACGGCTCATTCGCCGGAGACGTCCCTCCGGTGGAGACCACCCGGGCAATGGCCGGAGAGACCTCGATCGAGCTGGGGGCGCCGGTGGTGGCAGGCGACGAGATCGTCCTCCACAAGCGCATCGCAGACATGTACGAGAAGGTCGGTCGCAGCGGACCGATGGTGTTCGTCACCATGGAGTTCACCTTCAAGAACCAACGGGATGAGCTGGTGGCCCGAGAGCAGTTCACGAGGATCTACCGGTGAGAGAGTTCACGGTTCACAGTTCACCGTTCACAGTCCTCAGCCTCGGCTCCGGTCGGGGCGAAACCTGCCTCACCCGCGGCGCATCTCGTCGAACACCCGGCAAGGGCCAGACATGAAGGGGGGCGACCAGGTTCCAGTGATGGTTCGTACGCCCGACGCGATCGATCTCTTCATGTTCAGTGCGGCCTCTTGGCTGATTCACCGGATCCACTACGACCTCCCCTTCACGACCGAACACGACGGGCACCCCGGGCTCCTCGTTCACGGCCCGTTGCAGGGGACGTACATGATCCAGAGCGTGACCCGATGGCTGGGCCGCACTGCGAGGCTCGTTGAGACCAGCTACCGGCATCTCGCGCCGGCCTATCTGGGCGACGAGCTCGAGTGTGGGGGAGAGGTCACGGAGATCGACGATGGCCGGGCGAGTTTCGAGCTCTGGGTCAGGAAGGCGGACGGCACGGTGACAACCAAGGGAATTGCGACATTCGAGGTGAGTGAATGAAGACCGGTGCAGTCGTTCTGGCCGAGATGCTCGAAGCCTATGAAGTCAGTCACGTGTTCCACGTGCCGGCAGTCCTGCGGAGGACCATGGTCGAGATCGAAGCGCTCACGGGCATCAAGCGGATCCGGCCGCACGGCGAGAAGCCTGCGGCCTACATGGCAGACGGCTACGCCCGGGCCAGCGGCAAGCCCGGCGTGTGCATGGCGCAGGTGATCGGAGCCCTCAACCTCGCCGCCGGGCTCCGCGATGCCCATCTGGCTCATTCGCCCGTGATCGCGATGACCGGTGGCCGTGACCCGTCGACGAAGTTCCGCAAGGTCTACCAGGAAGTCGACGATGTGCCTGCATTCGAGCCCGTCACGAAGTTCAACGCCACGATCGATTCGGTCGAGCGCTTCCCCGACATGCTGCGACAGGCATTCCGCGTCGCCACCACGGGTTCGCCCGGGCCGGTGCACCTCCAGTTCCGAGGGAACGAAGGTCAGATCGACCTCGAGTCCGCCGAGATGGACCAGTCGACGGAACCCGCCTTTGTGGCGGTCCCACCGTTCCGGACGCGGCCCGACGACGCCACGTTGCTCGGGGCCCTCGGTCACATCGCCGGCGCCGAACGACCGGTCCTCGTTGCCGGGGGTGGGGTCCGCGCCTCGTGTGCGGGGCCGGCCCTGGTGGCGTTCGCAGAGCGGTGGCAGATCCCGGTAGCGACCTCGCTCAACGGCAAGGATTCGATACCAGGGGTGCATCCCCTGAGCCTCGGCGTGGTCGGCACCTATTCGCGGGCGTCTGCCAATCGGATCGTTTCCGAAGCCGACCTCGTGATCTATGTCGGGAGCGAGACGGGCGGGATGACCACGCACTTCTGGCAGGTCCCGGCGTTCGGCTCGAACACGATCCAGATCGACATCGATCCCGAGTCGATCGGCCGCAACTACTCCCCGGTGGTGGGGATCAATGCCGACGCCCGCGAGACGTTGACCCGGATGCTCGAGCTCACCGAAGGCCCTCCGGACCACGCCGTCTGGGCCGACCGGGCGCGGTCGGCGGTTGCCGAGTGGTACGACGAGTACGCCGGTCTGATGGGATCGGACGCCGAACCGATCCGACCGGAGCGGATGTGTGCCGATCTGAGCGATGTCGTCCCCGACGACGGCATCGTGGTGGTCGACACCGGCCACGCCGGTATGTGGATGGGCGGGTTCTACGACCTACGAACTCCACAACAGAGCTACATGCGAAGTGCCGGGCATCTCGGATGGGCGTTCCCCGCCTCGCTCGGCGCCAAGTGCGGCGCTCCCGACCGGCCAGTCGTGTGTTTCACCGGCGACTCGGGCTTCTGGTACCACGTCGGTGACATCGAGACCGCGGTCCGCTTCGGGATCAACACGGTGACGGTCGTCAACAACAACCGGTCGGGCAACCAGTCCATGCGTGGCTTCGATCGGGCGTACGGCGGCAAACAGACCGAGCAGGCTCGCGAGTTGTGGGTGTTCACCGATGTGGATTTCACGAAGGTCGCCGAAGACATGGGCGCCATGGGCATCCGGGTGGAGAAACCCTCGGACTTCAAACCGGCCATGGAGCGAGCGCTGGAGGCGGATCGCCCCGTGATCGTCGACGTGGTCACCGACATCGAAGCCGTGGCCCCCGGTGCCTGGACGCCCTGACCGATGTCGCGGATGCCCCGGTTCCCGTTCGATTCGATCGATGTCGACGATGCGGCCAGAGAGGCGCTGGTTCCGACCGGTCGACTTCGGGCCGGCATCAATCTCAACAACCCGTTGTTGGTGACCGGACGCGACGACGCCGGTGACCCGACAGGGGTGTCGCCCTCGATGGCGGCTGCATTGGCGGACGTTCTCGGCGTCGACCTCGAACTCGTCGGCTTCGATCGACCCGGCCCGTTGGCCGATGCGGCGACGCGGGACGCCTGGGACATCGGGAACATCGGTGACGACCCGGCCCGCGGTGAGCACATCCGTTTCAGCCGGCCCTACTGCGAGATCGAAGCCACCTACCTGGTCCGGTCCGACTCGGGCATCGAGACGGTCGACGAGCTCGATCAGCCCGGCCGATCGATTGTGACGAACGCCCGAGCGGCGTACTGCCTGTGGCTCGAGCGCAACCTGAGTCACGCCGTGCTCACGCAGTCGAGCGGGCACGACGAGAGCGCTGCATGGTTCGTCGAGCAGAGCCACGATGCGATCGGCGGTCTCCGTCCCCGGTTGGTACGCGACGCCGAACGCATCCCCGGCACGATGGTTCTCCCCGGATCGTTCACGACCATCACCCAGGCCATGGGGACGCCGCGGTCGCGGCCGGATGCCGGGTTGGCTCTTCTCGATCGGTTCGTCGCCGTGGCCATCGAGACCCGGTTCGTCGCCGACGTCATCGACCATCACGGCGCGGCCGGACTCTCGGTGCCGGCCTCGGAATGACTCGTGTGCCCGATCGTTCAGTCGGACTGCTCTCGTCTGAGTTTCCGGACCTGTTTGACGATGCGCGGATCGGTGGGCCGGGTGATCCGGACCTCGCCGTCCCACTCCTCGTGATCGGTCCGTCCGAAGACCGTGCGGTTCTCCGCATCGACCTGGAGGATCGTCTCGGTCGAGCCGTCCGGTCTCCGACCGGCGGCGAGTCTGAGGAGCGTTGCGATGATCAGCGTGCCCAGGACGAGGATCGCGCCCGTCACTATCCAGAGGGTGATACTCATGCTGTCGATCCTAGGATCGCACCAAGTCGCTCGCCAGGTGGACGTGACCTGGCCTTCTCCGCAGAAGGGCTGCGCCCGGCGTGGGCCGATCGGCAGCGTGACGAGATCGGTACGCATCGGGAGTCGACCGCCTACCCCCCGCCTGAACCGCACCCAGCCTCCGTCTTCCGAAGATGATCGATCGTGCGTCAGAGCCAGTAGTCGTGGTTCCGGAGTTTCTCGCCGACCCCCACGTTGCGGCGCTCCGGCGTCGGGTGGATGTCGTCTACGATCCCGATCTCCACTCCGATCTCGGTGGGCTCTTCGATGCGATCGCCGAGGCATCGGCGGTGGTGATCAGGAACCGCACGCAGGTGAACGCGGGCTTCCTCGCGGCTGCGCCGAAGTTGGTAGCGGTCGGCCGCCTGGGGGTGGGGCTCGACAACGTCGATCTGAACGCGATTGCGAAGGCGAACGTCGAGGTATTCGTTGCTCGAAACGCCAACACGGTGCCCGTCGCCGAATATGTGATCGGAGCCGTCTTCGCGCTCACGCGGAGGGTCTTCTCGATGAAGGATGCGTTGCTTGCCGGGTCGTGGCCACGCCAGGGGAGCGCCTTCGGCCAGGAGATGGACGGGAAGACGCTCGGGCTGATCGGGTTCGGCGCGATCGGTCGGGCGGTCGCGGGGCGCGCACAGGGACTGGGGATGCACATCGTCGCAAACGACCCGATCCTGGACGCGGGCGATCCCGCGTGGGAGTCCGTCGATCGTGCCGATTTCGCCTCGGTCCTCGAACGGAGCGACGTCGTCAGCCTGCACGTACCCCTCGGTCCGTCGACGCGTCACCTGATGGACGCCGATGCGTTCGACAGGATGAGGCAGGGTGCATTCCTCATAAACACCGCTCGCGGCGCGGTGGTCGATGATCATGCGCTGGTGGCGGCACTCCGAAGTGGGAAGCTGGCGGGCGCCGCGCTCGACGTCTTCGCAGAGGAGCCTCTCGATCCGGGTCTCCGTGAGCTGTTCAGCGGGATCGACAACCTGATCATCACGCCCCACATCGCAGGGAACACCGTCGAGTCGGCTGAGCGTGTCGCGATGACCACGATCGATGCGGTCCTCGACCGCTTGTCACGGCCTGACGGAGAGCCTCCATCACCAGATCTCTGAGGGCCGCTCCCGCATTGCGATGAGGCCGGACCGACGTGACGCTCTATAGGATGCAGCTGATGGGGTCGAGCCGGTGGACACCGCTGTCGACCTTCAGGGATCGGAGACCGCCATGCCCATCATCGACATGCACGCCCATGTGACGCCGGAGCGATACAAGCTTGCGATCGCACAACAGGGCGAGTGGTTTGGCCTCGATGCCCATGCCGGCGAGCTGGACCGTGGTGGATTCGCCGAGCCGGTCGATGTGCGGCTCGAGAGGATGGACGGCTTCGGCGTCGATGTGCAGCTCATCACGCCGACGGTCGGGTTCTATCAGTACGACAACGATCTCGAAGTGACCAAGCGCATCCACCGCGAATGCAACGCCGAGATCCACGAGATGATGACCGCTCACCCCGACCGGTTCCTCGGGATGGGCATGCTCCCGATGCAGGATCCGCCGACGGCGATTGCAGAACTCGAGCGACTGATGGGACTCGGATTCAAGGGCGCCGTGATCAACGATCACGTCGCCGGTCTCACATACGACGATCGCCGCTTCCGGACGTTCTTTCGCGCCGCCGAAGAGATGGAGGCGCTGCTGTTCTTCCATCAAGGCGGCCCGACCGTGACCACCGGGCGCATCCGCAAATATGGCCTCGCCAACGCTGTCGGCAACCTCACCGAGCGGACCCTGGTGTTCGGCGCCCTCGTCTTCGGAGGGGTGCTCGACGAGTTCCCCGATCTTCGGATGCTGCTCGGCCACGGAGGTGGATACGTTCCCTACGGTGTGGCGAGGATGGACAAGGTGGCGGGGGCGCTTGCAGGCGATTTCGATGGTGAGATGCGGCCACCCTTCGGATCGCGCGATCAGTTCTCCAACGACAAACCGCCGAGCGAGTATCTCCAGCGGTTCGCCTACGACTGCTGCACATACAGCGGGCCGGTCCTCAGGTTCCTCGTCGACACCGTCGGTATCGAGAACGTGGTGCTGGGCACCGACTATCCGGCGCCGATGTTCCTCCATGATCCGGTGCGGTGGGTGAGGGGTCTTCGTGAGCTGGCACCGGATGAGCACGAATCGATCCTCGTCGACAATCCCTCCCGCATCCTCGGGCTCTGATGCGGTCTGGAGGCGTGCTCGGCTGGGGTGTTGTCGGGATCGGCGGATTCCTCCAGGACACGATCGCACCGGCAATACATGCAGATCCGCGCTCCGAACTCGTGGCGGCGGTGAGCCGCGACGCCGGACGAGTAGCCAGGTTCGGTGATCGTTTCGACGTACCGCATCGCTTCACCAGCTACGACGCGATGTTGGCGGATACGCGGGTCGATGCCGTCTACATCGCCACCCCCAACTCTCTGCATGCGGATCAGGTGGTGGCGGCAGCGGGCGCAGGCAAGCACGTGTTCTGCGAGAAGCCACTCGCCACCAACGTGGCGGACGCCAGACGAGCGGTCGATGCGTGTGCGGCGGCCGGGGTGTTCCTCGGCATCGACTTTCACAACCGTTTCCTGCCATGGGTGCACGATGTGACGGCGATGGTCGGTGCCGGCCAGATCGGTGAAATCACCACGGTCGAGGTGGACGTCGGCTCAGGGACCCGTCACTACGACAACTGGCGAGCGGACCCGGAGTTGTCCGGGCTCGGTTCGGTGCACAACGTCGGAACGCACGTGCTCGACGCGTTACGGGTGATCCTCGATTCCGAGCCGATCGAGGTGACGGCGATGTTCGACATGGCGCCAGGTGGTGGCCAGGTCGAGTTGCTGGCGATGATTCTGATGAGGTTCGCCAACGGTGCGCTCGTGTTCTGCAACTGCAACGAGACCGTGCCGAACCCCACGAATCGGATCGCGATCCACGGGACGTCGGGTCGGATCGTCGGGACGGGCTTGGTGCGGTCGAGGATCGACGGCGACCTGACGGTGGTCACGCCAGACGGGGAGAGCAAGAGGCACTATCCGGCGCCGCAAGCACACCGGCTGTGTCTATCGGCATTCACCGAGTCGATCCTCGCTGGCCGGCAGCCGACACCGTCGGGACATGACGGGCTTCGTTCTGCGCAGGTCTGTGCGGCGATCGAACGAGCCGCCCGGGAGCGGCGGATCGTGACTGTCGAAGGCGCGGTTGCGTGATCGACGGGGAACCCCCTGAGTTTGCGACGATCGGACAGATCATCGAGCGTGCCCGAGAGATCCTCGAACCCGGACCGCACGCCTGGGCTGCGGCCGGCGCGGGAGAAGAGGTCACCCTGGCTCGGAACCGGCTTGCGCTCAACCGGTTGGCGCTCGTCCCGCGGGTCGGTCGGGACGTCTCAGAGGTCGATGTATCCACATCTGTAGTGGGTGTGCCGATGGCGATGCCGGTGTTCCTGGCGCCGGTCGGCGCGCTCGGCCTCTTCGACGAGGGCGATTCACTCACCGCCGCCAGAGCCGCCACGGATCGCTCCACTTCTGCGATGACGTCGATCCTCACGACGGCGCGCTGGGGCGACGTGGCCGCCACCGCTCCCGAGCGGCATTTCTTCCAGATCTATGTGCTCGGCGACCGGGCGTGGCTGTCCGACCTGGTGCTCGAGGTCGACTCCTACGGATTCGGAGGTCTGTGCGTCACCATGGACTGTTCGATGATCGGTCGTCGGGATCGAAGCCTCGTCGACGGCTACATCTGGCGGACCGGTGAGACGGTGGGTCTCGCCGGGCGAGGATGGGACAACTCGTGGCGGGCGCGCTTCACCTGGGACGATCTCAGTTGGCTGTGCGACCAGACTGCGACGCCGGTGATTGCCAAAGGGATCATGACGGCCGAGGATGCGGCGTTGGCTGTCGATTGCGGGGTCGAGGCCATCTACGTATCGAACCACGGCGGCCGGATGGTCGACCACTCCGTGAGCACGATCGAGGTCCTCGAGGAGATCGTCGCCGCCGTCGATCCCCGGATCGACGTGGTCATCGACAGCGGGTTCACCCGTGGAGCCGAGGTGTGCGCCGCACTGGCGCTCGGGGCGAAGGCCGTAGGGATCGGGCGGCTTCAGTGTTGGGCTCTCGCTGCCGGAGGTCGGCGAGGTCTGGCTCGGACGCTCGCGATGATCGAGGATGAGATCACCCGGACGATGGCGAACATCGGCTGCGCATCACTTGCCGACCTCACCCCCGACCACGTTCGATGGTCGGCATCGACGCTGGGTTGGGAGACGGAGCGGGATCGGCCCTGATTCGATCAGCCGGGTCCTCCCGTTTCAGAAGCTCCCCCGATACGAGCCGCCGTCGAGTTGGAGGTTCTGGCCCGAGATGTACCCGCTCATGTCGGCGCAGAGGAAGGCGCATGCGCGTCCGAACTCCTCGGGTGTGCCCATCCGACCCGCCGCGATGCTGTCGACGATTTCCTTCCGGGCGTCTTCGTAGCTCATCCCGGACGACTCGGCGCGCTGCCTCGCCATGTACCGGGACCGCTCGGTGTCTATGCGCTCCGGGAGCAGGTTGTTGATCGTCACGTTGTCCTTGGCGACGTCCCGCGAGAGCGCCTTGCACGCCGCCGTCAGCCCGGCGCGCGCACCGGCGGACAGACCCATCACCGAGAACGGCGACTTGACCATCTGCGATGTGATGTTGACGATCCGCCCGAACCCGCGGGCCTGCATGCCGGGGACCACCGCCTTGATCATCATGATCGGCGAGAGCATGTTGGCCTCGACCGCCCGCAGCCAATCTTCGTACTCGAACGAGAGCCAGTTGCCCGGAGGAGGCCCCCAGTTGTTGTTGATCAGGATGTCCGGGTCCGGGCATGCTTCGATCAGTCGGGCACGGCCCTCGACCGAGTTGACGTCTGCGGCGACGGTCGTGACTTCGACGCCGAACTCGCTGAGTTGGCCCGCCGCCGTGTCGAGATGCTCCGGGTTGAGCCCGTTGATCGTGACATCGGAGCCCTCGGATGCCAGCGCCGTGGCACACGCAAGGCCGAGCCCGCGACTCGATGCGGTCAACAGGGCGCGCCGTCCCGACAGTCCAAGGTCCATCCGATGTTCCTCCTCGTGGTCAGAGGCTTGATCGTAGGACCTGACCACGTCGGCGAGGGCGATGGAATCGGGGCTACGCTCGCAGCGTGACCGACTTCACCGAACTTCCGATCCCCACGGTGGACTTCGACCTCGTCGGGCCCGCTGTCGGGGAGCGGTTTCCCGACGTCGTACTCCCTGATCAATCCGGGCAGCCCGTCGACCTCCACGAACATCGGGCAGGGCGGAAGGCCCTGGTCGTGTTCCACCGGAGTGCCGATTGGTGACCGTGGTGCCGAGCGCAGTTGGTCGAGCTGCAGCGGACATTCGCATCGCGTGACGAAGGCGTGGCCGTCTTCGCGATCAGCTACGACCCCGTCGAGACCCTGGCTCGGTTCAGCCAGGTTCACGGAATCACCTACCCCCTGCTCTCCGACGTCGGCAGCGTCGTCATCACCGAGGTCGGCGTGTTGAACACCACGATCGAACAGGAGCGAGCCGCGTACGGACGCCCGATGGAGGACCGCCACCGGGGCATTCCCTATCCCGGCACCTTCTTCCTGGACGAGTACGGAGTCGTCATCGACAGGCGCTTCGAGCAGTCCCACCGGATCCGCCCGACGGCAACCACCCTCCTCAAGCAGCTTCTCGGCGACGATGACGTCTCGCCCGCAGTCTCGGCCGAGGCAGCTTCTCCCGGGGTGCGGGTTGCCGCCTGGCTCGACACCGACGTCGTCTTCGCCAATCAACTCCAGGAGGTGGTGGTCCGGTTCGACATGGATCCCGACGTCCATTTGTATGTCGACCCCGTGCCCGAGGGCTTCACAGCCGTGGCGGCCACGCTTGCGGGCGACGAACGGCTCCGACCCGAACCCGTCGTCATCGGCGACGGCCATCCCTTCGAGGTCGATGGCCTGGACGAGTCGTTCTCGGTCGTCGAGGGCGCAGTGGAGACCTCCATCCCGTTCGTGCTGCTCTCCAACCGCGACACCGCAGGCGATCCTGACAGACCAGTAGAGCTGCGTGTGAACGTCTTCTATCAGGCGTGTACCTCTGCTGCGTGTTTCATGCCCGAAGAGCTCACTCTGCGGTTGCCGCTCATCGAGCGAGCGAATCCGGGATACGAGACTGCGGAAGCGGCTGCGATCTCTCCGTTGGCGTTCCGCAGGATCGTCGAGGAGCCCAGAAGTGATGATGAGCTGCTCCGGCTCGTCAATGCTGCGCTGGAAGGGACCAGCGTCTCCGCCGACCAGCTGGCAGAGGTCCTCGGAAAGCTGGCAGACGACGACTTCATCGCTCGAAGGTCGGACGGTACGTGGGGCACCGCCGGCTGATCGCAGGTACGGTCTTGGGATGACGACCATCAAGATCGCGGTTCTCGACGACTATCAGGGTGTTGCCGAGCATTCGGCGGACTGGGGCCGTCTCGATGCCGAGATCGAGTTCTTCGGTGAGCACCTCGGCTCACGAGATGTCGTCGAAGCCCGCCTCGCCGACTTCGACATCGTCGTGGCGATGCGCGAGCGGACGCCATTCCCTCGTGAGCTCCTCGAGTCGTTGCCTCGGTTGCAGTTGCTGGTGACCACCGGCATGCGCAATGCAGCCATCGACCTCGAAGCAGCGGCGAATGCCGGGATCACGGTCTGCGGAACCCCGTCTCCCGGTCACGCAACGGCGGAGTTGACGTTTGGGCTCGTCCTGTCGCTCTCGCGGGGCCTGCTCGACGAGATCGCCTCGGTGCGTTCGGGCGGATGGCAGTCGGGGCTCGGGCGGGACCTTCGTGGTGCCACGCTCGGCGTGATCGGTCTCGGGCGACTCGGTGCACAAGTGGCCGGGTTCGGGCAGGCGTTCGGGATGAACGTGGTCGCCTGGAGCGAGAACCTCACCGCCGAGAGGACCGACGAAGTCGGTGTCGGGTTGGTCGACCGGAAGACGCTGTTCGCAGATTCCGACTTCGTGACAGTCCACCTCAAGCTGTCGGAGCGGTCCACAGGGCTGATCGGAGCCGAAGAGATCGCTCTGATGAAACCCACGGCGTTTCTGGTCAACACCTCGCGGGCGCCGATCGTCGAGACGGAAGCGCTGTTGGAGGCCGTCCGATCCAATCGGATCGCCGGCGCCGCAGTTGACGTGTTCGATGTCGAGCCACTGCCCGGTGATCATCCGATCAGGACCGAACCCAGGATCCTCGCCACGCCTCACATCGGGTATGTCACCGCCGAGACGTATCGGATCTTCTACGAGGCAGCGGTCGAGGACATCGAGGCATGGCAGGAGGGCGCACCGACCCGCGAGCTCACGTGATGTAGTCGGGTGCGCCGTGAGGTGAGATCGCCTCTCGGTACTGCTCGATGATCTGCGGCATCGCAACCCCGTCTCGGACCGCCAGCGATCGAACCACCTGGAACAGCAGGAACGGGTGGGCGCCCATGGCGTACAGGCTGCCATAGTCCCACGTCTCCAAAGCCCGCCGTTCGTCCTCGGTGAGCCGGTACGCATCCAGGAAGCCGCCAGGGTCGGTTGCGAATCGATCGATGCTCGCGATCGTCTGGTCGATGTCGTAGAGGACGATGTCGATCATGCCCCGGCTCATGATGGGCCCCAGAAGTAGAAGGGCTCGTGCCCGAATCGGCATGCGATGCCCTCGGCGTGGTCCGCCGGGCGCCCGGCGATCGCCGCCAGGGTGAGGAAGTTGAGGAACTGGAAGGTGAGGTTGCCCGCTTCGGTGAGCCGGGTGAACGTGCAGACCATCTCTGCCTCGTCGAGTTCGCCCCGTCTGATCCAACCGGTTGCCATCGCGTCGAACCCGGGGTCGGTCGACCGTCCCAGGAACAGGTTCGGCCCACCCAGGTCGTATGCGAGGTGTCCGGAGGCGATCACCGCCACCCGCAATCCTTCATCGTGTTGATCGAGGGCCTTGCGGATATGCCGGCCGAGCTCGACGAACCGTTGGGCGGTCGGAATCGGCGGAGCGTTGGTGTTGGTGTGGATCGGAACCACCGGGATGTCCATCTCGGGTCGGAGGAACAGCAGCGGGACGACGTAGGCATGGTCGAGTACCGGGTTGTTCGAGAACGAGAAGTCGAACCCGCCTGCCAGGTTCTCCCGCCCGATGATCGCCTCCGCCAGGCCGGGGTGTCCCGGCATCTCGACTGTCGGGAGGCCAAAGCTGCGTTCTTCGTTGCGGTGTGTTCCATCGATGTGATCGGCCTTGCCGATCGAGAAGGTAGCCATGTTCGCATGGTTGAACTCGTGGAAATGGTCGGAAGCCACCATCACGATCACGTCGGGCTCGGCCTCGGACAACAGCGCACGAGCCCGCTCGAACCCCACGGCCACTTCGCGCAGGTCGGGCGGGACGTCGCCCTCCAGCAGGCGCCACAACATCGGCGTGTGGGGGACCCCCAGGGCTGCGACGAGCTCAGTCATCGAGCATCCCCAAGCCGACGAGCGATGTGCGTATCGACGCCGTCTCGGTCTCTACGAACTCGGCCGCCGCATCGCCGACCAGGAACCACGGCACCCAGGCATGCCTCTGCACCGCCCGTTGCCACGCTTCGGTCGATACGGCTGCGGCGAGGACGTGCTTCCAGTGATGGACGATGTCCGCCGTGAGGGCCGGTGGTCCGACCACACCGCGCCAGGTGGCGTGTGTGCAGTCGACCCCGATCTCGGTCCAGATGGGGACGGCGCCAAGGGGTGACCCGGCACGCGCTTTCGAGGACACGGCAAGAGCCCTCAACTCACTGCGGGCGACGGCATCGAGGGCACTGGCCGCTGACACGACTGCGAGACTCGTGGCACCGGACACGGCGTTGTCGATGGCCGCCGAGGCCGATGGGAGGGCCGTGACCGGTGGAAGTTCAGATCCGGCGTGGGCGGCGACGGCGGCGAGCGCCATGTGGTTGACGTTCCCCAGCGCAGTGGCAATGGACGCCGGAACCTCAGAAGCGTCGTCGGCGAGCGCAGCGAGGAGATCCCCGGCGTTCGACAGCGGGGACTTCTCGGGAACGGCGAACACCAGCGGCTCGACACACAGGATCGCCAGATGGGTCACATCGTTCAGCCCGGGCTCGCTCGGGTCGTGGAGGTTGTTCGTCAGCATCGTCGGTGAGCTGATCGAGATGAGCTCACCGGAGCCGGCGTGCGCCCCGAGTGACGCCCACGCGACCCCGCCGCCCCGGCCGACTTTGTTCGTGACCGTCACGGCGGGTCCGCCGGACTCGTCGATCGCTGCGGCCAGGGCCCTTGCTGCGCGGTCCTGGCCGCCGCCGGGCGGTGTCCCGGCCGTGATCTCGATCCGGCGGAGCGCAGTTTTGGCCATGCGAGCGACGCTACCTCGGCATGGCGTTCGCCGATGGCGATACCATCGCCGAGATGCGAGCACGCGAATGAGCGAATTGCGAATCAGGTCGATCGAGGCGCGGCCCATGCCGATCCCACTGCGCCGGCCCATATCGAGCTCGCTCGGCACCTACACCACTGTCGAGGGCGTCGTCGTCTCGCTCCGCACCGTCGACGGGCCCGACGGCGTCGGGTTCACCATGGGACTGGGAGGAGCTTGGTCACGGGCGGTCGCCTCCTACATCAACGATGAGCTCGCCCCGCTGGCGACCGGAGAGGACGCAATGTCACCGGAGGCGGTGTGGCACCGCATGTGGTCGCCGAACAAGGCGCGGATGCGAGCGGGCCTCGGCGTGTGGGCGCTCTCAGCAGTCGACATCGCAGTCTGGGACGCTTTCGGCAAGGCGGGAGGCATTTCCCTCCACCGACTCCTCGGCGGCTTCCGTCGCCATGTCCCGGTCTACGGGAGCGGAGGCTGGCACGATCTCACCGACGCCGAACTGGTATCGGAGTGTGAGGCGTTTGCGTCGAAGGGCATCACTGCATACAAGTACAAGATCGGTTCGTCTCGCGATATCGAGCGCACGCGGCTGCTCCGAGAAGCGATGGGTGGCGACTTCACCCTGCTGGCCGATGCCAACCAGCGCTTTGATGTCCGAGGGGCATTGGAGGTGGCCGCAATGCTGGCCGACTACGGCGTCGCCTGGATCGAGGAGCCCGTTCTCGCCGATTCCGTCGACGACCTCGCCGATGTCGCCGCCCGCTCGCCGGTCCCGACGGCGGCGGGCGAGAACGCATACTTCGGCTGGGGATTTCGGGAGATCTGCGAGCGGCGGGCGGCGAGTTACCTCCAGCCCGACGTCGCTCGCTGTGGGGGAGTGACCGAGTTCCGCAAGATCGCAGCGCTCGCCGACACTCATCTTCTGGCCCTCTCGAGCCACCTCTGGCACGAACTGTCCATCTCGTTGGTCGGAGCGGCGCCAAGTGGCTGGGCGGCCGAGTACACCGAGCTGCTACCCGAGGGCATCTTCACCCGGCCGTTCGATGTCGCCGACGGAGCGATCGCCGTTCCAGATGCTCCGGGACACGGGGTCGAGTTCACCGACGAAGCGATCGAGCGGTGGGCAACGTGACTCGGTTACATTCGGCATAAAGGAGAAGGTCGTGATGCGAATTGCCTCGGTAGAAACGTTCCCGATCTCGGTTCCGCTGGCCACGCCGATCAAGATGGCGCACGTGACCATCGCCGAGTCGCACAACGTGGTGGTGAAGATCACCTCCGACGCCGGTGTGGTCGGATGGGGAGAAGGTGTTCCCGCCATGGACGTCACAGGTGAGAACCAGGGGCGGATCCGGGCCGGGATCGACGATCTCGGTGCTCGGATCGTCGGCCGGAACGCCCTCGACCGCACCGGGATCTGGCTCGATTTGAGCCGCACCGTGTACGGAAACACGACGGCGATCGGGGCGATCGACATCGCGTTGCACGACCTGGCGGGCCGGACATTCGGGGTTCCGGTGTACGAACTCATCGGCGGGGCGCGGCGAGATCGGATTCCGGCACTGTCATTGATCGGGAGCGGCACGACGCCGGCCGACCTCGAGACGTTCGCAGAGCGCTACGCCCACGGATACCGATGGTTCAAGTTGAAGCTGGGCATGGGCTCGATCGACGACGAGGCCAGAACGATGCTCGGGATGGCGGGGGAGCACGACGACACCGTCGTGGCCGGCGACACCAATGGCGGATGGAGCGAACCCGAAGCGCTCCGGTTCCTCGACCAGCTCGCGGGGTCTGATGTGCGTTTCGTCGAACAGCCGGTCATGGCGATGGCAGAACTGCAGCGCCTGGCCGATCGGTCTCCGGTGGCGATCTGCGCCGACGAGAGCGCCCGATCCCTCGACGTCCTGCTGGCACTCGGGAAGACTGCGATCGCCGGTGTGAGTCTGAAGTTGATCAAGCATGGAGGGATCACCGGGGTGATGCGAGGCGCGGCCCTGTGCGATCAGCTGGGCCTCTCGATCAATCTCGCCGGCAAGGTCGCCGAATCGTCGATCGCTGCCGCCGCCAACCTGCACTGCGCAGCCGCGATGAGCGATACGGCCTTCGGCTGCAGCCCGGGGAACCAGGGCATCGCGCGCGATCTCACCGCTGCCGCCCCCCGATTCGAGGCCGGCGCCTTCCTGGTCCCGGATGGTCCGGGTCTCGGAATCGACGTCGACGAATCGCTTCTCGGGAACCTGCGCACTGCGTGACCTGAAATGAGGCCGATGGGCCGAGCTACTGCAGGATCGCTCGCATGATGCGATCGGGCGTCAACGGCAGGTCGCGGACGGGAACCCCCAGCGCCGCTCTCACCGCATTGGCGATCGCCGCAGTCGCCGGTCCGGCCGCACCCTCACCCACGCCAACCGACGGCTCGTCGGGCCGGTCGATGAGATGGACGTCCAGCTCGGGAGTGTCTGCGAAGCCCAGGATCGGGTAATCGAGCCAGGTGTGAAGGTCGGGTCTGCCGTCGACGAACTTGATCTGCTCCTTGAGCGCCCAACTCGCCGACTGGACGATGCCGCCTTCGATCTGGTTCAAGATGCCGTCGGGTTCAACTGCACGGCCCGCATCGACAACGGCCCACGCCCGCACCAGCCTGACCTCGTGCTCGACCTCGACCTCGGCGATGACCGCCACGTAGCAGGCGACGTTCTTGTATCGGCCAAAGCCGAGCCCGTATCCGTGACCCTCAGGGCTCTGACCGCCGACGGGCACGCCTGCGCGTTCGACGACGGTCTCGATGACCTCCATCGCACGGGGATCGGAGAGGTGTCGCATCCGGAACTCGACGGGATCCACAGCTGCCCGCTCGGCGAGATCCTCCATGAACGACTCGATGGCGAACGTGTTCGGCTGTGTGGCGAGACCTCGGAGGGCCGACGTCCTCACCGGTCCGAACGGGATGAACATCCCCTCGATGTTGTACGGCCCGACGTCGTAGGCAGGCACTGCGTTGCGCAGCACACACCCACCACGTGCCTCGGGGACCGCCGTCAGCCGGACCGGCTCGACCGGGTTCTCCATCAGCTCTGCAGCCAGCAGGTTGACGCCGCCGGTGTTCTGGGGACGCGACGAGTGCGGGTGACTCCATCCCAGGTGGGTCCAATCGGCGATCTTGCCGTCCTCGTCGAGGGTGGCGCTGAGCTCGACCACCATGGCTGAGCCGTATGGCTCGAATTCGAACTCGTCCTCGCGGGACCATTGCAGACGGATGACCTTGCCGGGGACTTCGCGTGCGATCAGCGCAGCGTCGAGTGCGGCGTCGTCTGCGCCGTTGTGCCCGTAGCATCCCGCCCCTTCTGCATGGATCACCCGGATGTCTGTTTCCGGCAGTCCGAGTGCCGTGCTGAGGGAGGCCCGCAACAGGTAAACGCCCTGACTGTGGGTCCAAACGGTGAGGGCTCCGTCGTCCATTCGTGCGAGCGCGCAGGACGGACCGATCGAGCCATGAGCCAGATAGCCGCGTGTGTAGGTGGCGGTGATCCGGTTGGCGTCGCCCTCGATCGGCGCAGAGCCATCGATGGTGTACACGTCGTAGTCGTCGGATTCGGTGAGGTAGTGCGGATCTCCGGGATCGAAACCGGGCGCCGCCTCGCCGTTCCACGTCGACCGTCCTGACAGTCGACGTGCCGCGCGGATCGCCTGTTCCTCGCGTTCGGTGACCACGGCCAGGAAGCTGCCGGATCGAACGACTTCGAGGACGCCGTCGAGTTCGAACACCGTCGAGGGGTCCACGCTCTCGAGTCGGGCGGTTTGGGAAGGGGGCCTCACCAACCGGGCGTGCACCATGCCGTCGAACTCGAGATCCTGGATGTAACTCGGGCGCCCGGCGAGCTTGGCGGGCAGATCGATCCGGCCACCGGCTCGAGCCCGTTGGAGATCGAGTGTGTTGGACCCACCTGCCAGATTCCAATAGGTGGTGGCTCCGCCGTCGGGAGCCCTGATCAGACCATCGTCGACGGTCATCGCGTCGACAGAGAAGCCGAGATCCTCCGTGGCCAGCGTGAGCAGTCGCAGTCGGAGCTCTTCCGCTGCCTCTCGGATCGCATCACCGCCTTTCTGTACCGAGAAGCTCCCGGCCGTCATGCCCTCGTTCGGGCTCACGGCAGTGTCGGTCCGGACGATCCGGATGCGCTCGACCGCCACGCCGAGCGTCTCGGAGGCGATGCGGGCGAGTGCGGTGGAGATTCCCTGACCGATGTCGACCTTTCCCGAACGCATCAGCACCGTGCCGTCGCCGAGCACGGTCAGATGGTCGTTGGCGATGCCATCTTCGCGATGCTCAGCGGTGTGACTGCTCGTCGGCAGTGGAACCGCAATCGCCTCGCGCTCGGCTGAAGCCCGCTGGACCGCCCTCACCATTCGTGTTTGGGTCCCGCACCGGCACAAATTGGCGTCTAGCGCTTCGCAGATCTCCTCACGGGAGGGGTCGGCCGAACGTTCCAACAGCGCACATGCCGACATGAGGATCCCCGACGTGCAGTAGCCGCACTGTGCAGCCTGCTCGGTGAGGAAGGCCTGCTGGAGGGCAGCCAGGACCGAACCATCAGGGGCGTCTTCTACGGTCCGGACTTCGCGCGCCCCGACCTCGGAGATCGGGAGATCACACGAGTTCACAGGCTCACCGTCGATGAGCACCATGCACGCCCCGCACGAGCCCTGCGCGCACCCGAATCGGGTGCCCTTCAATCCGAAATCGTTGCGAATGGCGTACAGCAGTGGGGTTTCGGGAGCGATGTCGAGCGAGCGGGCCCGGCCGTTGATCGTGATCTCGATCTGCATGTCGTCCTCTCTACGTTGTTGTCGTTGCTCGGTGGTTGGTGGTCTCGGCAAGCGCCAGACGCCGACTCGTCAACACTGCGGCGATCCCGACCAGCACCAGGATGGCTTGGAGCCCGAACACGACTCCATACGAATATCGGTCTGCACCGAAACCGACCAGCGGCGGCATCACCATGGTCCCGAGGTAGGCGCCCGCAGCGACTGCGCCCGTCGATGTCGCAGCCGGCATGGGGATCAGTCTCACGACGGAGTAGAACATCACGCCCTGCCAGCCCCATGAGCCGGCGAAGGCCAGCAGCACGCCGACCACGAAGACCGTGGTCGATTCTCCAGCCATCCCCAGCAGCCCGAAACCGACCACGGCAATGCCGAGGAGGCCCATGAGCTCTTCGACTCCGGTCTGTTGACGTCGGTCGGCAACCTGCCCGATCGCAAGCCGCGCTCCGATCGCCACGATGCTCCCGGTGGTGAGGATCCGGGCACCGGCCGTCTGACTGAAACCGATCGTGACGGACGCATCGGTCACGAACGAGGCAAGTGAGTTGCCGATGCCTCCGCCGATCGCAGCCATGACCATGAATGCTGCGAGGGCGGGGGTCACCTTGAGGCTCCGGCGGTCGACCGCCGGACGATCACCGGTGTCGAAGCTCGGCGCGACGATCGTCATCACCAGCCCGGCTCCGGCGGCGATGACGAACGGCACCCTCCACGAGGTCGTGAGACCGACCCACGGCACGGCGAGTCCTGCCAGCATCGCACCGACCGGCACTGCAGCCTGTTTCGCAGCGAAAGCTCGGCCCGTCCGGTCGAACGCCACCTCCGTAGCCACCACGAGGTTGGAGGCGATCTGGCCGAGCGCGTTCGACAGGCCACCGACGGCCATTGCGACGCCGAGCGAGACCCAGCCGCCTGCTGCGGCCGCCAGCCCCGCCGCCACCAGCGTGACCACGCCTGCATAGCGAAGCCCGAGGTCAGGCCCTCTCCGGTCGAGGATCGGTCCGACCATCTTCGATGCGATCGCGGAGACGAGATAGAAGGCGCCGATCACGAGCCCGAGTCGAGTCCGGTCGAAGCCGAGCTCCTCCTGGAGTCTGACCGACTGCGCGGCGGTCAGATAGAGAGGGAACACGCCGACGACCGTGTATACGATCGCCGTCGTGATCGGGCGGCTCCCGAGAAAGTCTCGCGGGCTGCGGCCCGTCATCCTGTCATCCGAGCGGTGCAACGCCGAGATCCGCGGCCAGTGCATCCAGTTTGGCCCGGAGGGCCTCGGGCACCGCGACTCCTACCTCATCGGCCGTGACCGCGTGCGCGTGTGAGCGTTCGCCCGGCAGTAAGACGGGCTCACCGCTCTGCGTCTCAGACGTTCGGAACTCGACGAGCTTGGCGTCCATTCGTTCCTGGTATTCGGACAGCGGAGCGAACAGGTCGGGCCGAAATGCGATCATCGCCTGACCGGTGTTGGTCGGCGTCCTGTGATCGGTTCGGAACGGCACCACGTCTCTACCGAAGGCGGAGCCCGTCATGACGCCGGCGAGCAGCCCGATCATCATGTTGAGACCGGCCCCCTTGTATCCGCCGATCGGCATGAGGAAGCCTTCATCGGCTCGGTTGGGATCGGTGATCGGATCGCCGTCGGCGTCGACAACCCATCCTTCGGGCATCAGCTCACCGGCCTGTGCGGTCACCTTGATGGTCCCGTGAGAGGCAACTGTCGTTGCGATGTCCAGCTGGAACGGGATCTCGGCTCCGGCCGGGATCGCGAACGCCACCGGATTGGTTCCGAGCAGGCGCTCGATGCCACCCCACGGCGGCATGCCGTTCCCGTTTGCAACAGCGAAGTAGAAGGCGCCGAGCCCATGCTCGAGTGCCATCGCCGGGTAGATGCCGGCTGCGCCGGCGTGGTTCGAGTTGGTGGTGCCGACCCAACCGATCCCGCTGGTGCGGGCTTTGTCGATCGCGACCTCGGCGGCGTGGGTCATCACGACCTGGCCGAGGCCGTTGTCGCCGTCGACCAGTGCACTCACCCCAGTCTCGTGGAGGACCCGGACATCGGGGTCGAGGTTGTAGCCCCCTGCCCGGATTCGTTCGCCGTACTGCGGGAGTCTGATCAGCCCGTGTCCGGTCCGCCCGCGCCGGTCGGCGTCGACCATGCGAGTGGCGCACACCGAGGCGTGCTCGTGGCGGACACCCTGCGCCACGAGCACCGACGCCGCGAACTCCACGAGGCGTTCTACCGGGACGCGGGTGTCGGTCATGTGCTCTTCTTGGCGAATTGCCGGACCGTCTCGCCGGTCTCGGCGAAGGTCCGGGTCACGTCGGTGGACCCGTAGACCCAGAGGATTCGCATCCGGGTGTCGCCGGTGTTGATGAATCGGTGGAATTCGCCGGGTGGGATCTGAGTGGTGTCGTAGGGGACGGCGGGTCGTTCTTCGCCGTTGAGGAGAGCGATGCCGGAGCCCTCGATGACCGTCACCTGTTCGATCGTGTTGTGGCTGTGGAGGGGGATGCTCGTCCCCGGCGGGAAGCTGGTGACTCCCATGACGAAATCCTGGCCTTCGAGCGGTTCGGGTGTCAGCCTGATGCTCTCGATTCCCTCGCCGCGCTCCACCGGCTCCTGGTCACCGAACACGATCAGATTCGCCATGGCTCCGCTCCTTTTGTCGTCTCGTTCGCACTGTAGGGAGGCGCACCGGCCCTCGGCAATCGATTGCACGGCCGAGCAGTGGCAGTCATGTCATGAATCGGCCGCCGTTGACAGCGACCGTCTCCCCGGTCATGAATCCCGACTCATCGGAGGCCAGGAACATGATCCAGGCGGCGAGCTCGTCAGGCGTCTGATATCGGCCGAGCGGAATCGATGCTGCCGTCGCCGCACGTTCCGCTTCGTCGCGTACCGCTCGGATCCGATCGGTCAGGACCGCCGAGGGAGCGATGGCGTTCACCGTGATGCCGTCTTCGGCGAGCTCGTGGGCGAGGACTCGTGTGTAGGCGTGCACCCCGGCCTTGGCAGCGGCGTACGCCGGCGACGTGCGGTATCCGCCGGTCTGTCCGGCGAGCGAGCCGACGTTGACGATGCGCCCGGCCGAGGATCGACGGAGCAGCGGGATCGCCGTCCGGCAGGTGAGGAAGACCGATGTGAGGTTGAGCTCGACGAGAGCTCGCCACTCCGAGGGATCGACCGTCTCGGTGGTGGCCTGGGTGCCGAACCCTCCTGCGTTGTTGACGAGCACGTCGAGCCGGCCGTGGCTCCGGGAGATCTCGGCGAACGTTCGATCCAGCGACTCCAGGGAGGTGACGTCGGTCTCGATGAACGTCCCGACCTCCTGACCGAGCATTGCCCCGCGTTCGGTGTCGATGTCGAGGAGGAAGACATGGGCGCCCGAGTCGGAGAGGGCTCTTGCCGTGGCTTCGCCGATGCCGGTGGCGGCACCCGTGACCACTGCAACCCGTTCGGCGAATTCGTACGTGATGTCGGTCATATCCCCTCATCCGTCCGACACCGACAGGGAGTCCGACATAGGATGAGGGCAGATTCTATACGATGTAGGATCGCCTCAGATGGAGCAGAGGAGTCGTTGTGTCTGACCAGCCATGGAAGACCAGAGATTGGTTTTCCAGCCCGTGGAACTACCTGCCGGAAGTCACCGAGGGATTCGCCTTCCCCGAGAGAGTCGAGATCCACGATGTGACGCTCAGAGACGGTGAGCAACAGGCCGGCATCGAGTTCACCGCCGACGACAAGGTTCGCATCGCCGAAGCACTTTCGGCATCCGGTGTCCATCGGATCGAGGCCGGTCTCCCCGCCGTGTCACCGGCCGACACCGAAGCCGTCCGACGCATGGTGGCCCTGGACCTCGACGCGGAGATCTATGCGTTCTCCCGCTGCATGGTCAGCGACGTCCAGCTCGCGCTGGACTGTGGCGTCAAGGGGGTCGTGATGGAGGTCCCCGCCAGCCATCACCTCATCGAGAAGGCCTACCGGTGGCCGGTCGAGAAGGCGATCGAAGCCTCGATCGAGTCGACGAAGTTCGCTCATGAGAACGGGCTGGAGGTCACGTTCTTCCCGATCGACGCCACCCGGTCGACCATGACCCAACTGCTCGACGACCTCGAGGCCGTTGCTACCCAAGGCCACGTCGACAAGATCGCTCTCGTGGACACGTTCGGCGTGATCTCACCGCATGCGGTCAGCTACTACACCCAGCGGGTGCGCCAGCGGCTCGACGTTCCTCTCGAGACCCACTTCCACATGGACTTCGGAATGGGGGTCGCCAACTCGATCCTGGCGGTCGCAGAAGGAGCATCCGTCATCCACACCACGGTGAGCGGGCTCGGGGAGCGCGCCGGGAACGCCCCCACCGAGGAGACCGTCCTCGCCCTGCTCACGATGTACGGGATCGACACCGGAATCGACACGACGAGCTTCACCGAGATCGCCAGGCTCGTCGCCGAATTGTCCGGCGTAACGCAGCCATCGAACCGCCCGATCACCGGTGACATGCTCTACAGCGTCGAGTCGGGAATCATCACGACCTGGGTGAAGAACGTCGAGGACGAGTTGACCGAGCCGTTCCCGTACCGGCCAGAGCTGGTCGGGCAACCCGACCCGACGATCGTGCTCGGGAAGGGCTCCGGGCTCGACTCGGTGGCGATCTGGCTCGGACGGCATGGGATCCACGATGCCGACACCAAGGACATCGAGGCGATCCTCGCCGAGGTCAAGGGCAAGTCGCTCGCGAAGAAGGGCTTACTCGACGACGACGAGTTCCTCGACATCGTGCGCGAGGCGCTTCCGGACAGGTTCTGAAAGACACAACCGAAGAGGGAGAGAGCAACACAATGCGCGAAGCGTTCTTCAATCTGAGCACCGATTGGAAAGAAGGCATCAACTGGGCGAATGTCCGCGACTGGCGGCTCAAGCGTGCCCATGCCGAGATGGAGAAGGCGGGGCTCGGCGCCCTCGTCCTCTTCTACGACGAGAACATGCGATACGTCTCGTCGACACTCACACCTGGATGGAACCGACTCAAGCCGGGACTGAAGTACGTCGTGCTCCCGGCCGGGAAGCCCCCGATCGTCTACGAGCAGGGTGACATCGGCTTCCACCTCGAAGTCCACAACCCGTGGATCCCCAAGGAGAACATCCGCTACTCGTACGTCTGGATCAAGGGAGCCGTCGGCCCGGCCGCCGATCAGCAGGTGAACAAGTTCGTCGACTCACTGGCGAACGATCTCGAGGACGCCGGAGTGACCGGTCAGACGATCGGTCTCGACTTCATCGACATCAACTTGATGAAGGAGTTCAACAAGCGCGGCATCGAATGGACCGACGGTATGACGCCGATGATGAACGCCAGGGCCATCAAGAGCCCCGACGAGGTCATGGCATTCCAGATCGTCGGGTCGATCTGTGACTACGTCCACTACGAGCTCACCAACTTCATGAAACCAGGCATGACCGAGAACGAAGTTGCGGCGTTCGGTTTCGAGAAGCTGTACTCGATTGCGGGCATGGAGGACGTCGAAGACGTCATCGTGTCGTCGGGCCCCAACGCCTGGCCGAACTGGCGCAACTTCTCCGACCGCATGATCCGCCCGGGTGAGCTGGTCATCATCGATCTCGCAGCGTTGACGTGGAATGGGTTCAAGTCGTGTTGCTACCGCACCTATTGCGTAGGCGGCACGCCGACCGACGAGCATCAGGCGACCTACGACGCTGCCCATGAGTGGTTGTGGGACTCGATCGAGATGGTCAAGCCGGGGGCCAGCACTGCCGAGGTCGCAGAAAAGTGGCCGTCCGCCATGGAGTACTGGGGCTACGAGGAAGAGGATCAGGCCGCCGCCAACAACTGGGGTCACGGACTCGGGCTCGCCCAGTACGACCCGCCGGTCATCTCACGGATCTGGTCCTTGGACCACCCCGTCGAGATCCAGCAGGGAATGACCTTTGCGCTCGAGACCCAGAACGGCAAGCTCCACGATCACGGTGTCAGGCTCGAAGAGATGCTCTATGTCACCGAGACCGGCTACGAGATGGTGACCACCTACAAGCAGCACGAGATCATCTCGATCACCTGACCGGGTGCTGCTCGATCTCACCGACGTTCGAGCAGAAGACCCCGGGCTGACCGGCGCCAAGGCGTCGTGGTTGGCCCGGGGTCTTCGCGCCGGGTTGCCGGTCCTCCCCGGAGCGGTGGTCCCGGCGGCGGCGTCGCGACCTGTGATGCAGCATGGCGTCGAAGTCATGGAGTCACGGGGCTCGGGCGGCGCCAGGCTCGCCATCAGCCAGGAGCCGCTCGACGCCGATTTGGGGGACGCCGTCGTGGCAGCAGCGCGCGCTCTGGGCGAGACACTCGTCGTGAGGTCGTCGAGCATGCTCGAGGGTGGCGGTGAGTGGTCGGGTGCATTCACCTCGTACCTGGATCTGAGCCCGGAGGAGACTCCGGTCGGCGTTCGGGGCTGCTGGGCTTCGGCGTTCACGGTCCACACCCTGGAGCGCTACGAGGCATCTGGAGTCGAACCCGGGTCGGCTCCGATGGCTGTGCTCATCCAACCGGCCTTGACGCCGGAATTCGGAGGCGTTGCCAAGCTGGCAGACGGCGAAGTCTCCGTGATCGGTGTCGAAGGCTCGCCTGTGCCGCTGGTCCAGGGTTGGGATCCGGGCGTACACGCCCAGGTCACCGAATCCGGTGTCGTGAAGGGAGACTCCGCCGTCTCGGTGCTCGGCGAATCGGTGATCCGTTCGGTCGCCGATGCACTCCGGAGCGCCGAGCGGGCGATCGGGGCAAACACCTGTGAGTGGGCAATCGCCGGCGGGGAGGTCGCGCTGCTCCAACTCGGGCGCGCCGAGTTCCGTGAGAAGCAGGCGTTGGCCGTGCCCGAGGAGTTCGCTTCTCCGGAGATCGCCGGCCTCGCCCGTCTCGTACGGCGCTTCCCGGGGCCGCTCGGCGAGGAGTTGGTGCTGCCGTGGGCGGTCGCGAGCCCAGCCTCCTTCTTGGAAGTCGTCGAACCGATCGCCGTCGACCCGTTCGAAGCCTTCGTCGAAGCTTCCCAGCAAGCCAGAGCGCTGACCGCGGAGGTGTGGGGAGCTCGGAAGGCCGACTCGTCGGACCGCGCCATCGAGGCGATTCGCCAGTTGCGGGGAGATCAGCCGATGGAGGCGGTCGGGGTGATGTCAATGCTCCGAGCACCCGATGCCGAGCGTTCCCGCACCATGCTCGGTCTCCTCGCAACGGTGCGCGCCGCTCTCGTCGAGGCCGGAGCCGTTGGCCGGCCGGACCAAGCCTGGCACCTGTCTTCCAAGGAGATCACCGACGTCCTTCGCTCCGGGCGGGCGTCTGAGATGAGGTCGCGGATCGGCTTCGACAGGTGGGAGCCGTTCGATGCGGCCGTGGTGGTCGCGCACGGAAGGTCGATGGACGCGGTGTCTGCGGCATCGGGGATCGGAGTCGGCCGGCTGTGCTTCGTCGATGACCCGAAGACCGCATCGGACTTCAGGCCGAGGGATGTCGTGGTCGGGCTCAGGCCGACGCCGAAGCTGGCGCCGTTGTTGTGGGATGCCTCCGCGCTCATCACGACGGGCGGCGGTCCGGCTGCCCACCTGTTCGAGTCCGCCCGGGCGCTGGCGATTCCGGCGTTGGCTGCGGTCGATCTCGAGAGCCTGGTCGGCACCGACCTGGTGTCGGCGAGCGGCAGGTTCTCGATCGCCGTCGACGGCAACGAGGGCCGGCTCTGGGTGATGGAATGGTGACCCGGCGTCGTTGAGGGTGCAGCGTCTTCGCACCAGTGCGTGATTGGGATGCGCAGCGGGCGCGGCGAGCCGCGCCCCTACCGGTACCGCCGGTTCGTCGATCGATGTGAACTCACGTCGCCGGTTCCCACGTTCATATGTCGTCGGCAACGACCCAGATGGTCTCCGTGGGTGCCGGGACCCACAGTTCGTAGAACGAGAAGTCGGCGTCGCCGGTGTTCTCGAACCAGTGGACCTCACCATCGTCGGCCAGCGCCACATCGCCCTCGTTCAGCGTGTAGGTGCGGTCGTCGAGATGCAGGATTCCTGTGCCCGCATCGACGAAGAAGAAGTGCTTCGACCCGACGTGGTAATGGGCGGCCGCGCTGTCGCCAGGGTGATAGGTGATGTGGTCGGCCTTGATGTCGGCCGTCCCGAACAGCTCCTCTGTGATGAGATCGACTCGATCACGGCGGTCACGTGTGGATCTGATTTTGGGGAGCTCTGCGAACGGAATGACCGACGGCATGACCGAAAGGTACCTGCCGCGATCGGCATCCGCCGACGATTGGTGCACTTGTGTCGACTCGAAGCCCGTGCGGTACGGGTTAGCGTGATCGGGTGCCCGTTGCCGACTACCACCGCTCTCGGCGATCGGTCGTGGCGTTCGTCTCGTTCCTTGCGATCGTGATGGCGTTCGGGGTGGAGGCGCTTCTTCCGGCCTTCGACCTGATCGGATCCGAGTTCCGATTCGATGCGATCGGAGCGGGTGTCTCGCTGCTGGTCACCGCCTTCCTGGTGGGGATGGGGATCGGCACCCTGGTCTGGGGGCCGGTCTCGGATCGATTCGGCCGCCGTTCGGTATTGATCGTCGGCTTCGCCCTGTACGGGGTCGGTGCTGTCGGTATGGCCCTGGCCTCGAGCATCGAGCTGTTGCTGGTGGCTCGGGTGGTGTGGGGGTTCGGCGCAGCTGCGCCCGGCGGGCTTCGGTATGCGATCGTTCGAGACCTCTACTCGGGTGATGACATGGCGCGGATCATCGCCGTCGCCACGGCAGTCTTCATGATCGCTCCGCTCACGATGCCGATCGTGGGGGAGATACTCCTCTTCATCGGATCGTGGCAGATCATCGCTTTGACCGGGCTCGGTCTGGCCGCCGTCGCCGTCTCGTGGTCTCTCCGGTTCGGCGAGACGCTGAGCTCCGAGCGGCGGCGTTCGCTCCGTATCGCCCCGATCATCGAGGGCGCTCGGATCGTGGGGCGGACGACCTCCTCTGCGGGGGCGATCGTGGCCTCGGTGTTCTTCTACGCCTCCTTCTTCGTGTGGCTCGGTTCGGCCCAGCCGATCATCGACCGGATCTACGGACGGGACGAGCAGTTCGTCTTGTTCTTCGGAGCGTCCGGTTTGGCGATGTCGCTCGCATTGGTCGTGTCGAATCGGGTGATTCCTCGGATCGGGACTCGATCTCTGGCGAGGCGTTCGGCCCTGTTGTTCCTGCTCTTGTGCCTCGTGGCCCTCGTGGCGACGATGCTCGACGGTGGCCTCGGCCTGTGGCCCTGGTTCCTGTGGGCGGCCGCGACGAATGCCATCGGTGCGGTACTGGGCACCTCGGCCGCAGCGCTGGCTCTCGATCCGGTCGGCGAGGTCGCTGGAACCGCAGCATCTCTGCTCAACTTCGCGGCGCTCGTACCAGGTTCCCTGCTCGCCGCTCTCGTCGACGCCAGGATCTCTGAAACCGTGACGCCGATGGTCGTCGGCTCGACGGTCTTCGGCATCCTCGGTGGGCTGGCGCTCTTGGTCAGTCAGCCGGAGTCGGCGCGCGCCCGCCCTGTCCCGGCGGACACGACCGGCCCACCGATCTCGATCTGAGCCAGGATGTCCGACGGTCCTTCCCGATCGCTGCTCGTTCGAGCTCCGCCAGACCCGGTTGGGGCCCTCTCCGCCCGCGGGTCCTGACAGAATCGGGGGATGCACATCGAGACCGTGTCGATCGATACACCCACGACGCCGCTGGATGGCCTGCTCTACCTGCCAGACGGGGATGTCAAAGGCGCAGTCCAGTTGATGCATGGGAACACAATGAACTTCTACGTCGGGCCGCCCAGGTTCCTCCCGGCCCGACTGACGCAACTCGGCTTCGCCTGTCTGGCATACAACCGGCGCGGCCATGACGTGCTATCGAACCGCGACAGTCGCGATCTCGAGGGCGGTGCGTATCAGACCATCGCCGAAGCAATCGAGGACAACCACCTTGCCCGACGATGGATCGACGATCGAGGTCTCCCGGCACCGTTTGTCGTCGGGCACTCGAATGGCGGCATGTTGGGTGTCCGTCATGTGACCGAACACCCCGACACTCCCGGACTGGTGCTCCTCTCCGCCCATAGAGGAGGTCGGCTACTGATGCGGACGATGGCCGAGAACGGACTCATGGCGGCGGACCACTACGAGGAGATCACCGCAGTCGCCAGGGACATGATGCAGCGGGGCGACGGCGCTGAGCTGATGATCGTGCCCGGATGGTGGTACGTGATCTCCGCTCAGACCTATGTCGAGTTCCTCGACAACTGCCCCGACATCGTCGAAATGGCGAGCCAGGTGCTTTGCGAAACGCTCTTTGTTCGGAGCGTCGAAGAGCCGCCCGACTTGTACCCGGCCGAGGAGTTCGCAGCGCGTAGTCGCCAACCCGTCGACATCAGAATCATCGAAGCCGGTGGCCACTACTACCTCGGGGGAGAGCGCCTGGTCATCGACACGGTTGCTGATTGGCTGGCGAACCGGGTTTGATCCCCGATCGCAGACGATGCGAACGGACGCCACCCCTATGCTTGCCGAGCCGGAGGAGACGAAATGCCGAACATCACGATGCTCGAAATCGACGACCTGATGGAGTCCGAGCTCGCCGGATTCGTCAAGAAGTGCCTGCGGCATCGCGCCCCCGACCCGGCGTTCCACGCCATCCAAGGGCACAACCCGACCCTGTCCAAGAAGCTCTACATCGCGTGGGGGACCGTCTTCAACACGGGCGTGATCGACCATGGGCTGAAGGAGATCATCCGCGTTCAGCTGTCGCGCGCTGCCGATTGCAACTATTGAGGCAACGTTCGATCCGCTTCGGCGAAGCGGAACGGGCTCACCGAGGAGCGCATCGACGAGGGCATCGACCAATGGCGCACGAGCCCCAACTTCTCCGAGGCCGAGCAGATCGCACTGGAGTACAGCGAGCTCATGCAGTTCGCACCAGACAAGATCGACGCATCCTTCTACGAGCGGCTGGGCCGCCACTACACGCAGGCCGAGATCGTGGAGCTGGGCGTGTTCATCGGGTTCAACGTCGGCTATCACACCTTCTTTCGGACACTCGACTTCTACCCGATGTTCACCCCCGATGGGCGGCTCGTCAGCCAGGAGGAGTCCCGCCGGATCTACGGGGACACACCCATCTCACACAACGACGACAGAGTCGTCCGAGCTCTCGCAGAATCGCCAGAGGATGCTGATGATCCATCCCATCGGTGAAGACGTCGCCAGAGCGCCCGGCCTCATCACAACCGAGCAGTCGTTCACGCGACTGAGCGGCGGGGACACCACCTTCCCCCGGATCCTCGCTCACGTCCCGGGCTACGCAGAAGCGATGTGGGACGCCATGTCCGAAGCGCTGTTCGAGGGTGGAGTCGACCACACGCTCAAGGAGATCATCCGAATACGCCTTGCGAGGACCGCAGCCGATCCCTACTTCGCAGGCCTGCGGTCGGTCCAGGCGGCTGAGTCGGGTCTGACCGAGGATCGGATCGACGCCGGATGTGCCGACTTCGAAGACGATGCGCAGTTCAGCGACTCCGAGAAGTGGGCGTTGCGATATGCGTCGCGAATGTACGAGGACCCGGCCGGCGTCGACTCGGCCTTCTACGAGGAGGGAAAGCGGCACTTCACCGAGGCGCAGATCATGGAACTGGGCGGGCTCATCGCCGTCTTCCACGGGATGTCGGTGTTCATGTCGACTCTGACCGGCGGACTCGGTGGGACCTGACACCGGGAGGGTCGGATGAAGACCAGGACGACCGTGACGCACTGGGGGGCCTACGAGGTCGACAGCGACGGCACGCATGTCACGGGCGTACGGCCGTTCTCCAAAGATCCCGACCCTTCTCCGATCGGGGCGTCGCTGGACGCCGTCACCAGGAGTCGGGTGCTCCGGCCGGCGATTCGCCAGAGCTGGCTGGATGGTGGTCCGGGAACCCGCGGTGACCTGCGCGGAGTCGAGCCCTTCGTCGAGGTCGCTTGGGACACCGCGCTGGATCTGGCGGCTTCCGAGCTCGATCGAGTGCGGTCGACGCACGGCAACCGCGCCATCTTCGGTGGTTCCTACGGCTGGTCGAGTGCGGGCCGATTCCATCATGCCCAGAGCCAACTCCACCGCTTCCTGGCGGTGATCGGTGGGTACACCGACAAACGCGACACCTACAGCCACGCAGCGGGAGAGGTCATCACCCCGCACGTCGTGGGACACGGCTACTGGGACCTCCAGCAGGCCCACACGTCGATGTCGGTGATCGCCCAGTACACCGATCTCGTGGTGTCCTTCGGCGGGATTCCGCTGAAGAACGCTCAGGTGCAGAACGGGGGGATGGGGCGCCACACGCTGCGCGGCTGGCTCCAGGCCGCCCGCGATCGCGGGACCCGGTTCGTCAACGTCTCGCCGACACGCGACGACGTCGCCGCCGAACTCGACCCTGAATGGCTCGCGCCACGCCCCGGCAGCGATGTGGCCGTCATGGCCGCCATGATCCACACACTCGTGACCGAGGATCTCGCCGACGAGGGATTCCTCGAGACACACTGCGTCGGCTGGCCGGAGTTGCGGTCCTATGTCCTCGGGGGAGCCGATGGCACGCCGAAGACCGCAGAGTGGGCGGGAGCCCTCTCGGATCTGGACCCCGATCGCATTCGCCGCCTCGCCCGGGAGCTCGTGGAGTCGCGGTCGATGCTGAACATCTCATGGAGTCTCCAACGTTCGGACCACGGTGAGCAGACATGGTGGATGTTGATCGCGCTGGCGTGCGTCGTCGGACAGATCGGGCTTCCGGGCGGCGGTTTCGGCATCGGATACGGGGCCGTTGCGTCAGTGGGCAACGGCGCCCCCCGGCGTGCCTTTCCTGCTCTCGGGCGGCCGGTGAACCCAGTGGACGACTTCATCCCCGTGTCGCGGATCGCCGACATGCTGTTGCACCCCGGAGCGCCGTTCACCTACGACGGCGAGACTCGCAGTTACCCGTTCATCGACTTGATCTACTGGTCAGGTGGCAATCCCTTCCATCACCATCAGGATCTGAACCGGTTGACGACTGCCTGGCAGCGACCCTCGACGATCATCGTCAACGAGCCGTTCTGGACGAGCACGGCAAAGCGAGCCGACATCGTGTTCCCTGCGACGACTCCGCTGGAACGTCGTGACATCGGCGGATCGGCAAGAGAAGACTTCCTCTTCGCCCTCGAGCCGGTCATCGATCCGGTCGGAGAGTCCAGAGACGATTACCAGATCTTCTCCGATCTCGCGACGCGACTCGGAGTCGAAGCGGAGTTCACCGAGGGTCGCACTTCGGACGAATGGGTCCGCCACCTCTACGAATCCTTCGAGAGCCGGTACCCCGACTCGCCGACCTACGACGAGTTCGTCGAGGCGGGGTTCATCCAGTATCCGGAGACCCCTGACGCCGTGAAGGTCCTGTTCGATGCCTTCAGGGCGGACCCCGAAGGCAGCCCGCTCCCAACCCCATCGGGCAGGATCGAACTGGACTCGTCGACGCTTGCTCGTTTCGGGCATCCGGACTGTCCTTCGCATCCGATGTTCCTCGCGCCGCACGAGTGGCTCGGTGACGTCGGCGAGTACCCGCTTCATCTGTTGTCCAGCCAACCGTCGACCCGGCTCCACTCTCAACTCGATCACGGCGCGACCAGCGCAGCCAGGAAGATCGACGGTAGGGAGGTGATGCGGATGCATCCGGCCGACGCCGCGGCGCGCGACATCTCCGACGGCGACACGGTTCGGGTGTTCAACGACCGTGGAGTCTGTTTCGCAGGCGTCGCGGTGACCGACGGCATCCGGTCTGGTGTCGTCGATCTCCCGACCGGCGCCTGGTACGACCCGGTAGATCCGTCGATCCCCGGATCACCATGTCGCCACGGCAACCCGAATGTCCTCACCAGAGACGAGGGCACCTCTTCCCTTGCTCAGGGGCCTGTGGCGCAGAGCTGCCTCGTCCAGGTCGAGCGGGCACCCGATGCGCCGACGCCCGACCCCCACGCTTCCCCCGACATCATCGGCTGACCGGGACACCGCTCTCATCCGGAGGGAGCATGTCGGGAGGGTCAACCTTCGCAGACGATCAATTCGGTCGGGTATTCCTGGGTGACCTCGACACCCGCGCCACTGAGTCGCATCGAGTTGCCGACCTGGACGCCTGCGTTCCCGTCGACCACATTCGGCTGAACGACCAACAGGGTGCCATCTGGATAGGCGAAGTCATCGGGATGTGTCGCTCCTCGCGACGCCCGAGTTCGCACGATCGGAGGCAGGTACGCGCCGCCGAATCCGTGCACCAGATCGTCCCAGATGTCACAGCCGGCGTCGGTGATGGATTCGGCGGCGTCCAGAACCTGCCCCACGGTGCATCCCGTCCGGAGCGTGGCGGTGATGGAATCGTATGCATCGAGGGCAATGGCATGGAGTCGCTCGTAACGCGGCGTGGGTCCGCTTCCGATCGTGAACGTGCGGAGGATCTGGCCTGCATATCCCCAGAACGTCGTGCTGATCTCGGTCACGAAGACGTCGCCGGCGGCCAGCCTGCGATCAGGGTGGTACTGGTGGGGCACGAAGAACTCAGGGTCGTCCATCGGAGTCGAGAGGCTGAAGTGGATGAGGTTCCAGCCGCGATGACCGAGGTACGTGTCCTCGACGATGCGTGCGATGTCGGTCTCGTTGATGCCGGGCCGGAGTTCGTCTGCGAGAGCGGCGACAGCAGCGTCGTTCATGCGGGAGGCGATGCGAACGAACGTCATCTCGTCGTCGCTCTTCACCAGGCGGAAGTCCTGATAGTGCCGATTCATGTCCTGGAAGCCGGCGTCCCCGAGCACGCCGCGGAGGACGCTCATGTCGCCATGGGGCACGACCCCGATGAGGCCGACGTTGGCGGCACCTCGACGATCGAGGAATTTGGCGACCGTCTCGGCCTGTTCTGGGGGCGTGTCACCGCCGTAGCGCACGTCCGCGATGATCGAGATCCGTTCCGCATCCGGCAGGTGGTTCCACAACCGCACGAACAGCGTTGGCTCCGAGCTCGGTGACAGGACGACGTATGACTGAACCTGGCTGGGCCAGTTGGAGAAGTACTGGACCGAGGTCTCCAGAGGTGCAGTCGCGCCTCCGACCACGAGGGCGTCGAGGTCGTGGTCGGCCATCAGGGTCTCGGCGAAAGCGAACCGCCTGGCCATCTCGCGAGCCGGGTACCGGGGAAACCCGTTGACCTGCTCGAACTCCTCCGAGCCCCAGTACGGCGGACCGTATTCAGACATCTGGCGCCGGTCGCACGATCCTCGTACCAGCGTGGGAGCGGATGCTCATCGGCGCTCGATGCCGCCCAACCGCTCGAGGTGCCGACACAGGGCTGCCGCATCGAGGTCTCCCAACCCGGCCGACGATGCCTCCTGGTACACCGAGAGGGCAGTGTCCAGCAGCGGCGTCGGGGCTCCGACCGAGCGGGCGAATCCCTGGATGATGCCGGCGTCCTTCTTGATGATGTCGAGACGCGCCGACGGGGGTTCGTACTCGTCTGCCGCCATCATCGGCCCCCTGATCTCGAATATGCGAGACGAGCCGACGCCGTCGGAGATGACCTTCTGAACAGTGGCCGGATCCATGCCGGCGGCGATTCCCATGGCATGGGCCTCCGCACTCGAGAGGTTGTGGATCGCCACGAGGAGGTTGGCGATGTACTTCATGATCGATCCGTTGGGAAACGGTCCCAGGTAGTGGGTGGAGCGTCCGACCACGTCGAACACCCCGCGGGTGGCATCGAATGCTTCTTGGCTACCCGATGCCATCACGACCAGCGTGGCATCGGCGGCCTGAAGGCCGGTGCCGCTCACCTGAACGTCCATCAGCTCCACGCCGACCTCCGCAAATCGAGCCTTGGCCTTCTCCTTCTCTTCGATAGGCAACACGCCCATGTCGGCGGCGATGAGGCCTTCGTGTGCGCCGGCGACCACGTCTTCGGTCGCGGCGTGCAGCGCGGCCACGCTCGGGAGCGACAAGAGCACGACGTCGCTGGCTGCGGCCACGCCGGCACCCGACGAATGTGCGGTTCCGCCCCGGGCGGTGAGGTCGGCGTTGCGATCGTCCACCACGTCGTAGCCGTGGACCTCGTACCCCGCCTCCATCAGGTGACCGGACATGGCGGTGCCCATGACTCCGAGGCCGATGATCCCGATTCGTTGGTTCATGGTGCTCCCTATCGCAGATCGTGCATCCTATTTGATGCATTGGGCCGGGCGTCCTGGGAACGCGGAATGTCTCACCGGGCGAGATCTTGACACGATCGACAGTCGATTCGACAACATATAGGATCGCTGGCGAACGGAGGGTGCGCATGAGCGATTGCACGGTGATTCCGGCCCGCATCGGACGGGCCTGATCGGGATGTACGGATACCGTATCGATCAATGGGGAGCCGAGCCGACCTGGCAACCGCTGCCGGACCCGGTCGTCGGGCCGGGTGAGGTGCTCATCGACGTCGAGGCATGCGGGGTCGGCCTGACCGTCCTCAACTGCATCAACGGTGATCTGTCGAATGATCCGGCGCGGTTGCCGAGAGTCCCGGGCCACGAGCTCGTGGGGCGCGTCATCGATGGCGGTCCCGGCACCGACACACTGGTGGGCAGGCGCGTTGTTGCCTACTTCTATCTCACGTGCGGCGCGTGTGCCATGTGCACCGCGGGTCGCGATTCGCTGTGTGAGCGTCTCGGAGGCTGGGTGGGGGTCCACACCGATGGTGGCTATGCGCCCCGAGTGGTCATTCCGGCTCACAACGCCATTCCGGTCCCGGACGATCTGGATCCGCTTTCAGCCACCGTGGTACCCGACGCCGTTGCCACGCCACTGCACGTCTCGGCGCGCGCAGGCATCGGACCGGACGATCGCGTCGCCGTGTTGGGAGCCGGCGGCGGTGTTGGAATCCACATGGTGCAGGTTGGCCTATCCACCGGCGCTGCAGTCGCCGGGTTGGACATCGTCGAGGCGAAACTGACCCAGATCGAGCGCTTGGGTGCGACAGCAGTCGACTCCAACGACCTGACGAACCTCGATGCTTCAACGCTGTTCGCCGACGGTCGACCCTCGGTGGTCGTCGATCTGCTGGGGAGCGTTGAAGCGACCCGCTGGGGACTGGACTCCCTCGAACCCGGTGGGCGAATGGTTGCACTCACGACCTTCAGGGATCGGCTCGTCCAGATCGAGTCGAGGGAATTCGTCTTCGGTGAGATCTCGATGATCGGATCGCGCTACGCCACGAGGGCCGAAGTCGCTGAAGCCGGTCGACTCGTGGCGGCGGGTGACATCACCCCCGTGATCGGCGTGGTCCGTGGGCCGGGCGACGTCCTGGAGATCCACGAAGAACTGAGGTCCGGGACCGTTGTCGGTCGCGGTGCATTGGATTGGAGCAAGACATGACCGAGGTCAGAGAGATCGCAATACCGGATGACGTGGATGGGATCTTCGTCGGAGGGGGACACAACGCCCTGATCTGCGCCACCTATCTGGCACGCGCCGGCATGAAGGTGGTGGTGTGTGAAGCCTCCGATCGTATCGGTGGAGGAACGACCACCGATGAGATCACACTCCCATTCTTCCGGCACAATCTGCACGCCTACTTCGTACGGTGGACTCCCGAGTACGCCGTGTGGAACGACCTCGGCCTCGGACGGTTCGGCGTCCGATCCGTGTATCCGCCGGTGCAGAACGCTCTGCCGTTCGACGGTGGCGAGCGGGCGTTGGTGACGTACTCCGATCTCGACAGATCGATTGCCGAGATCGCGAAACTGTCGCAGAGCGACGCCGAGTCCTACCGGCTGCTCCACGCCGAGTTCTCCGAGCTGACCAGGTGGGTCGACACGCCGTTGCGCTTCTCTGCGCCGATGCCTCCCGAACAACTCCACGATCTCCTCGGAAGGAGCCGACTCGGGAGGCGCTATCTCGAGTTGGACGGTCGGTCGCCGCTCGAAGTCGTGCGCGCCGCCTTCGAGAACGAGGCTCTGCGGAGCCTGATCCTGTTCAACGTCTCCGTTCGCGGGTACCTGCCCAATCTCGATGTCCCCGGTATCGGCTCGATCGCTGCGCTCGCCCTCGCCAACTCCCACCAGGGGCGAATGGTGGAGGGGGGGACATACGAGGTAGCAAAAGCGATTGCATCCGCACTCCTCGACGCCGGTGGAACGATTCTCACCGACGCTCGCGTGGAGCGGATCGAAGTCCTCAACGGGCGGGCAACCGGAGTCGAACTCGCCGACGGCCGCCGAATCGACACCACCGGCTTCGTGGCCAGTTCGGCCCCGGCGCCCATCACCATGCTGGAGTTGGTGGGCCCCGAGCATCTCGACCCTGGGCTGCGGGATGATCTCGCCGACTATCGGTGGCTCGAAGAAGCGCTCTTCGGTGTGCATTGGGCGCTCGCCGACAGGCCTCGTTTCACCGCAGAGGCCTACAACCCCGATACTCCAGATGCTCTCAATCTGGCCATGGGCTACGAGACATCTGATGATCTGGTTGCCCACTCCGAGGCGGTGAACGCGGCTCGAAACGTCGATGACGGCCCCATTCATTCCTCCATACCCACGATCCACGATCCGACTCAAGCTCCGAACGGCAGGCACACGACCTTCGGCTGGCACTTCGTTCCCGGGCCACCCACGAGGGGAGCATGGGATTCGGCGGCCGTTCGGGATCGAGTCGACGCCATGGTCGGCACCTATCGGACCTATGCGCCCAACATCGAGGAAGCAACGCTGGCGGTCACCAGCCACTCGCCCGACGCCACCGAGAAGAGAGTGATCTCGATGCGGGGCGGCGACCGTCACCACGGCAGCTTCCATCCGGACAACTGGCAGTGGAGTCGGCCGACCTCGGCGATGCCGGGCTTCCGGACCGCGATCGAAGGGCTCTATCTGTGCGGGGCATCACAACACCCGGGAGGGAGCTTTCACGGCCAGCCTGGGTACAACGCGGCGGGTGTGATCGCCGCTGACCACGACGTGGACGCATGGTGGGGTCCGGTACACGCCGAAGTGGCTCTCGCCGACCTGGACTGATGCTGAACCGATACACCTCGTCGCCTGCGATGCGGGGTCGGGCCGCATTCGGAGAGGAAACCCCCTCTGGTCGTCGGGCACGTGACACACCCTATATCGTGCAATATCGATGACAGATGGCGTGAAATCCGTGGTGCCCCCGACGTCCGCGACGACAGACGACACCGCCAGATCCGGAGTGCTGGGGTCGCGATGGTTGTTGTGGGGCGGCTCGATCGTTGCCCTTGCGCTGTTGGTCTGGTGGATCCTCACTCAGATGACGGCTACTGCCTTCCTGGCGCAGATCCTCAACGGGCTCAGTTTCGGCGCAGTGCTCTTCTTCCTGGCCAGTGGGTTCACGCTCATCTTCGGCCTCATGCGGATCACCAACCTCGCCCATGGGGGTTTCTATCTGGTCGGTGGCTACATCGGGATCTCGGTGGTCCGTGCCACGGGCAACTTCTTCCTCGCAATGCTCGTCTCGGCGATCCTGATCATGCTCTTGGGTCTGGTGACCGAGCGCGTGCTGCTGCGTCCGATCCGAGGGCTCGAGAAGCCCGAGGTGCTCCTCACGATCGGCCTGACCTTCATCCTCGGCGACATGTCCCTGGCGATCTGGGGCGGTGACCCGACGCCCATCCCCAAGCCCGACTTCCTCAACGGCGCATTGAACATGGGAGGCTTCATCTACCCCCGATACCGCCTGTTCGTCATCGCCTGTGCTGTTGTGATCGGGGCGATTCTGTTCTGGGTCGAGAAGAAGACCCGTTGGGGAGCGATGGTCCGCGCCGGCGTGGACGACCGTGAGACGGTGGCGGCGCTCGGGATCAACATCAAGGCGGTGTTCACCGGCGCCTTCATGTTCGGCGCATTCCTCGCCGGGTTCGCCGGGGTCATCGGCGGAGCGTTTCTCACACTGCTCCCCGGTCAGGACTTCGAGGTGTTGTTGTTCGCTCTCGCAGTGGTGATCATCGGCGGACTGGGAAGCCTGAAGGGCGCCGCTCTCGGTGTGGTGATCGTGGGTCTGATCGACTCGTTTGGAAAGGCACTGATCCCAGAGCTCTCGTTCTTCACTCTGTTTGCGCCCATGGCGATCATCCTGGTCCTCCGCCCGCGCGGCCTGCTGGGACGCGAGTGATGTTGCGGTCCATCTCACTCACGGGACGCGTGAAGCTCGGTTTTGCGGTGGTGGGAATCGCACTCGGGATTGCGGCCCCCTACATCTTCGACCGTTTCGTGATCGGATTGATCACACTCGCCCTCGTCGGTGGGCTCTTCGCTCAGAGCATCGACCTCCTCGGAGGCTATGCGGGCCTCATCACCCTCGGCCATGCGGGTGTGTCCGGTACTGCCGCGTACGGTGTCGGCTACATGGCGGCGAAAGCCGGCGCCGGGTTTCCGGCGCAGATCGCCGTCGGATTCCTCGCAGGTATGGTCGCCGCGCTGATCTTCGGCGTCATGGCGATGCGGTCGGGCGGCGTCTATTTCATCATGGTGACATTGGCTCAGGGGATGATCGTCTGGGGTCTCTCCATCCGCCTGTTCCGAATCACCGGCGCCGAGAACGGTCTCACCGGGATCCCCCGGCCGCCCGGGGTGGAGCTCTACTGGCAGTATTACTACCTGACCTTCGCCGTCGTGGTGCTGTGCTGGGGCATGCTCGGGATCGTGGTGAATTCGCCGTTCGGCACCTCGCTGAAGGGTCTCCGAGAGAGCGAGACGCGAATGCGGATGCTCGGGTACAACACCACGGGCCAGAAGCTGTACGTGTTTCTCATCTCCGGTTTCTTCGCAACCGTGTCGGGCATCCTGCTGGTGTATCTGAACGGTTTCATCAGCCCATCCACGGTGATCTTGGCCGCGTCGGCGATCGGCGTCCTCCAAGCGATCCTCGGTGGGATCGGAACGCTCGTCGGACCCATGATCGGCGCTTTCATCATCGTGTTTGTGCAGAACGTGGTGAGCATCTACGTCGCACGGTGGCCGACGCTCATGGGTGCGCTGTTCGTGGTGGTCGTTCTCTTTGCCCGCCGCGGTCTGGTCGGCGCCATCTCCGATGGATGGAATCGGTGGCTCAACCGAAACCAGGCTCCTGGCATCAATGAACCCGTTCTGACCTCGACCAACCAACCATCTGGGCCCTGAGCCCGCGGAGAAGGAGAGACAATGAGACGAATGCGCTTCGTGATACTGATATCGATCATGGCTCTGGTTGCGGCAGCCTGCGCGGCTCCCGACGCCGGCGACGACACCACCACAACCGCGGCGGCCCCAGCCACCACATCGGGAGGTGAAGAAGCCACGGCGACCACCGCCGGTGGTGCGGAGACCACCGAGGCCGCCGCCGAAGGCTGTGACGAGCCGATTCGGATCGGCGTTCTCCAGCCGCTGACCGGCGGGCTCGCGGCCTCGGGGACCGACGCCAAGGATGGATTCGAGCTGTATTGGGCCAACAATTCGACCGAGATCGCAGGCTGCACGGTCGAGTTCCGTGTCGAAGACACCGGCGGCAACCCCGACACGGCGCTCCAGAAGGTCGATGAACTGGTCCAGAACTACGGGGCAGAGATCATCGTGGGTGAGCTCCTCGCGAACGTGACGTTCGCCCTCGCAGACCGCCTCGAGGACAACGAGGACGTGATCTTCATGTCTCCGATCGGCTCCGCCGACGACATGACGCAACGCAATCCGTTCCCGAACTTCATTCGTGCCGGTGGATGGACCTCGAGTCAGACATCGCACGTTCTCGGACAATGGGCATACGACCAGGGCTTCGCCAACGTCGCCTCGATGTGCACCGACTACGCATTCGGCTGGGAGATGTGCGGCGGGTTCACCCAGGTGTTCAGCGAAGCCGGCGGCACGATCGCTCCTGCATCGCAGCTGTGGAACCCGCTGGGGTCCACCGATCTGGGGACGTATGTCACACAGCTCTCGGGATTCGATCCAGACGCCGTGTTCGTGCTTCAAGTCGGGGCCAGCGTGAGCGACTTCTTCCAGAACTGGTCGGACTTCGGCCTGAAGGAGGAGATCCCGATCCTCGCAGGCGAGGTGACAGCGGACGTGTCCAACATCCGTAACGTGCCGGTTGAGCAAGTGGAAGGCTTGATCTCGTCCGGCCACTGGGCGGAGGGGCGCGAAGCGCCGGAGACCCAGGACTTCGTGGAGTTGTTCGACGGCGCCACCGGGCGACTGCCGTCGTACTACGCAGCAGCAACCTGGACCGCAGCTCAGTACATCGACGAGACGATTCAGGCGATGAACGGCGACATCTCGGACAAGGCGGCGGCGCTGGAGACGATGAAGGGTCTCGAGCTCCTCACCCCGTTCGGGCCGTCCGTCCTGGACGACTACGGCAACCCGATCTACGACATCTACATCCGCGAGGTCGTCGTTCGTGATGATGGGCGGATCTGGAATGTCGTGATCGACACGTACGAGGACGTCGATCAGTTCTGGCCGAAGACTGCGGAGGAGTATCTCCAGCAGCCGGTGTACTCACGTGAGTTCCAAGGCAACGCCGGAGGCTGATGGATGACGACAGCGGTCGCTCCGATTCTCCACGTCGACGACGTCACGGTCCGCTTCGGCGGGGTGACGGCCGTCAGCGGCGTCACGCTCCAGGTGGAGCGTGGCGCCCGATGGGCCGTGATCGGCCCAAACGGAGCCGGGAAGACCACGCTGTTCAAGACGATCTCGGGAGAGGTGCACCCGACGACGGGTCGGGTGCTCCTCTTCGGGACGGACACGTCTCGATCCACGCCGTACAGGAACGCCCAGAGGGGCCTTGGGCGGACCTATCAGGTCACAGAGCTGTTCCAGGCGCTGACCGTCGAGGAGAACCTGTCCATCGCTGCCCAGGCCAGAGCACCTTCGAGGTTCGCGAGCTGGCGTCCACTCCGGATCAAGGGATGGATCGACGAGCGAATCACCGGTGTGCTCGAGCAGTTGCACCTGTCATCGGAGCGGAACACGCTCGTTTCGGAACTCTCGCACGGCGAGCAACGTCAGCTCGAGATCGCCCTGGCGCTGGCGACCGAGCCCGAGATCCTGCTGCTCGATGAGCCGGCAGCCGGACTGTCGGCCGCCGAGCGGCGCATCATGCGTGACCTCGTCGAGGAGCTGTCTCGGGACCTCACGATCGTGCTGATCGAACATGACATGGAGATCGCCCTGGAACTCGTCGAGCATGTGCTCGTTCTCGACAATGGACAGGTCATCGCAGAGGGTGACCCCGACTCGATCCGCGCCGACGATCGAGTCCAAGCCGTCTACCTGAAGGCCGACTGATGCTGTCCATCGACGGCCTTCAATGCACATACGGCACTGCTCCGATCATCCAGGGGCTGCAGCTCGATGTGGGAGAGGGCGAGGTCGTATCGGTCCTCGGTCGCAACGGCATGGGCAAGACGACCATGGTCCGAGCGATTGCCGGGATGCGCCCACCCGAAGTCCGAGGGGGTGCGATTCGGCTGTACGAGGACGACCTCGTCACGCTCGAGAGCTATGAAGTCGCCAGACTCGGAGTCGGTCTCGTCCCACAGGGGCGTCACGTGTTCGGCAGTCTGACCGTCATCGAGAATCTCGAGGTCATTGCCCGGGCCCCGCGCCACGACGCCGACTCCTGGACCGTCGAGCGGGTCTTCGACTTCTTCCCGCGCCTCGATGAGCGTCGCGAGCAATTCGCGAGCAACCTCTCGGGAGGCGAACAGCAGATGCTGGCCATCGGTCGCGCGCTGATGACCAACCCGAGGCTCCTTCTGATGGATGAGCCGTCCGAGGGGCTCGCTCCGATCGTGATCGGGACGATCAAAGAGACGATGCGATCGCTCAAGGGGCCCGGGCTGTCGATCCTCCTCGTCGAACAGAACCTCGGCCTCGCCCTCTCACTGGCGGACAGGATCGCCGTCATGGGTCCCCACGGTCAGATCGTGTGGAGCGGATCACCAGAGGCGCTGGACGCCGATGAGGCGGTCAAGCGCAGCCACCTCGGAGTGTGATCGATCGATGACGCCATCAGGATGTGCCGCCTCCGGGCGCGGAGCCTTCAGCAGGAGTGGCAGCCTCGATGGCGGGTGACGTCGCCGTCCTCACGCTCGGCGGCACGATCTCGATGACCGGCGATGCCGGCGTCAAGCCGACATTGGGAGCCGAAGAGCTGCTCGAGGCGGTCCCGCAGCTGAGAGATGGGCCTTCGCTGGTCGCACGGTCGTTGATGCGGATGCCCGGCGCCAATCTGACGTTTGCGCATCTCGACGAAGTCGCATCGGCGGTCCGTGGAGAGTTCGCGAGTGGCGTCGGGGGAGTGGTCGTGGTGCAGGGGACCGACACCATCGAGGAGACGGCGTTCGCGCTGGAGGTTCTGCTCGCAGATCTGGAGACTCCGGTCGTCGTGACCGGGGCGATGCGCAACCCGACACTCGCCGGCGCAGACGGGCCGGCAAACCTCTTTGCCGCCGTGCGAAGCGCCGGATCCAGTCAGCTCCATGGTCTCGGCGTCACGGTGGTGATGAACGACAAGATCCATTCGGCTTCGAGGGTCCAGAAGCGGCACGCATCCTGGACAGATGCATTCTCTTCATTCCCCCACGGGCCACTTGGTTGGTTCCAAGAGGGGCAGCCGCTGATACTGGACCGGACCCGGATCGCATTCGAGCCTCCGATGCCGGGCCGCGATTCGGCGAGAGTGCCGATACTCACCGCAGCCATGGAACCGGATGTCCAATCGTGGCGAGCTGTGATGGAGAGCGGAATCGATGGTCTCGTCGTCGAAGCGATGGGTGTCGGGCACGTACCCGAGGTCGTGACTCCACTGCTCGAGACTGCGTGTGCCGAGATCCCGGTGGTGCTGGCGACCAGGACGCGTGGGGGATCCGTCCACAAACGCACGTATGGCTTCGTCGGATCTGAGCAGCACCTGCTGGGGATGGGTCTCATCTCTTCCGGTTGGTTGGACCCGATCAAGGCTCGCATCCTCACGGCGTTGACGCTCAGGGGCGCGGACCCGGATGTTCGACGGGCATTTGCGCCCGTGAATGGTGACTCGCCGGACAACGATTGACCTACCGAGATCGGTGTCAGGTCATCGGGAACGGTGATTGCACCCACCAGGGTAGGTTGGAGGTGCGAACGCTCACGACCCACTTGACCCACCAGTAGCCGCGGCGGCCCGGAGCGACGATTCTCGCAGGGAAGCCGTGGCCCGCAGTGAGTGGTTCGCCGTCGATCTGGGTCACCAGCCACAGACGGTCGAGGTCGCGAGTCGGAAACCGTCGGGAGTATCCCGTCGCCGAGCGAACCTCGATGCTGCGTCGCTCTCGTGAGTCGATCAACCTGTCCAGGCGAACCCCTTCCCACCGCTGCCCGGAGAACCAGCCGCTGGTGCAATCGAGGACCGCAACGATGGCCTCGAGGCCGGCATCTTCGATCTCGGCCAGATCGATCTGCGCCTCGTCGAGATCGAGCCGCCATTCGTCACCGTCGATGCGCTGGACGCGATCGTCGAACCATTGGGTCACGGGCATGCCGCCTTGGTCGAACGAAGAGCGTTCGTGCGACCCGGTGAATCTCCGATCGGCGCCGTCCGCGTCCGCAACGGCCAAGGTCTTCTCCCATCCTCCCCAGAGGACGGTGGCGAGCCCGGTGAGCCCGACGGCGCGCAGGAAGTCACGGCGGCTGAAGTCGCCGGCTTCCGCTCTCACCGGATGGGAGCGGTAGTGGAGGCCCAGCAGGGCCAGCGAGGCCAACCCGCCGCCTACGTGGATCTGCATGACGGTGAGCGGGCCGATCCGGTCGGTGAGGTCCGCAGCGTGGACCAAGCCAGAAACGAGTGTCGTCGTGATGAGACCGAGCAGCGCGTACGAAGTCCACCGTGCCGGCCGTTTGTGGCGTATCCCGCTCCGGACGACCAGGGACTTCCAGGGTGCCGTCGCAGTGACTGCGAACGCGACAACGCCGTGAATCGCAGCCGGGTCGATCGGCCAGTCGTTGCCGATGGTGTTGGAGAAGAGCCCTGTGAGTACGGCAGACGGAACGAGTACCAACAGTGCGACATTCGCGCGCCGGCGTTTCTGTCGGTCCGTGGTCACGACACGAGCGTATCGTCCGGCGGTCCGGAGGTCCGTGCGCCGTGGGTACGCTCTTTCGGATGGCGTATCGATGTGTGCATTGTGGGAACCGGACCAGGTTCGACGTGGTCGATGCGGTCCGCCGCAAACAGTTCCACCACTTCACTCTCGGCGGCGAGCTGGACGTCGAGTCGGAGGAGATCCTCGAACAGGAGATCGAGTCGATCACGTGCCACTGGTGTGATCGCTCCGATGGGATCGAGGAGTACTCGATCGAGTAGAGAGCGCAATCCGGTCTTGTCCGACCCGACCGTCAGTCCTTCGGTGGTGTGTCCCAGTCCTTGACGTCCTTGCCGGCTTCTCGGCTGAGGATGTCGAGAGCGGCTTTGGCGCCGTCACCGGCCGAGATGATCGCCTGGCTGCGAGCAGGTCTGGCGCTTCGTCCGATCACATAGACCCGGGGCTCAGAGCTACGTCTTTCGTTGTCGACCAAGATCGCACCCTCATCCTCATCGAGCCCGAGCGAGCGTCCGAGTTCGGGGTTCTTGCCTTCGGACAGGATCAGGTAGTCGGCCTCGATGGTCTGACCCGACTCGAGCGTTGCGGTGACGCCTTCACGGTCTGCGCTCACGGCGGTCACTGTGACATCGTGGATACTGGCGCCGGCCGAGGTCGCTTGTGCCCGGGCCTTCGCTTGGAAGTCCGTTCCAGAGATCTCGTCGATGCCGAGATAGTTGTAGAGGTAGGCATGGTTCATCGCGGTCTCGTTCTGGCCGTACACGTGGGCCTCGGCTCCGTTCTTGGCCAGGAACAGTGCAGCACTCAGCCCTCCCGGGCCGTCTCCGATCACGATCGTGTTACTCATGATTCTCCTTTGTGGGGGGGTGTGAGGCCACGCACCGTTGCGCGAGTTCACGTTCCGAACGGCGGACGCCAAGGGTGGTGTGCGACGTGTCGACGCCGATCCTATCCGCCGCGTTTGGGTATCAGGATCGGAGCTGACAAGTACGTCACACGCTGGACCGGTCCTTGGCGCTCGAACGCCAAGCTGGTCTAGACAGTTTGTCACGCCTTGGCCTACCCACACAGGCACGGTTGGCTTTGTCTTGTTAGCGTGCGGTTTGACGAAGGAGTCAAACATGTCGCTTGCACAGGCCAAACGTGCCTTGGAGTCCGAACGGGCTTCGCTTCAGAGTCAGATCGACCAGATCGACGCTGCCCTTGCGGCGCTCGGCGGATCGTCGAGCGATTCCAAACCGCGCTCGACTCGACAGCGCAAGAGCGCAAGTCGGGGCAAGACCTCCAGGGCAGACTTGACTCAGGAAGAAGCTCTCGAACGCTACGGAGCCGAGGCGCTCACCTGTCCCGAATGCGGCAAGATCTCCCGAGCGCCGCAGGGGATGAAGGCCCATCTGCGGTCGCACGCGCCTGCGAGTTCCTGAGAGGCTGAAGAGCTCGACCCATGTCGGGCACGCATCACCCGGCACACATCAGCCCGTTTGCTCGCCCACTATTGTGGTGCAAGCAAGGGCCGGGCTGGCTCACGGGGCAAACGACGCGAAAAGAGACCCATGATGCGGACCTCCAACATCGTGCGAATCCTATGTGCATCGGCATTGGTGCTCACCGCATGTGGGGGTGGTGAACCCACGAGTACACCGGCGCCCGTTGCCGGTGAAGAAGACTCAGCGTCCGTTGCTGCGACTGTGCCCGAAACCACAGTCGCGGAATCTGAAATGTCCGAGGAGACGCAGCCGATCGACGAGCCGACAGGCGACGTCGTCGATGGCTCCGGAGTCGACTGGGCCACGGTCGACCTCACCACGATCGACTGGGCGAACATCGACATGGCAACGCTCGACTTCCAAGCGATTCAGAACAATCCGACAGCCGCCGACCTCACTCAGGAGACCCAGGAGCTGATCGCCTCTCGCTTGGATCCTGGTAGCGCCACCTTGGCGATCGGCGACCAGACCTGGGAGTTCGAGTCGTTCTTGTGCGCCTTTGGCCATGACGCGACTCAGAGCGCCGTCTACTCCTTCAGTTCCGATACCCGGGGCGAGCACGAGGGTGCTGCGGTCCAGATGCAGGCCAACATCCGTGACGAGACCGGTGAGGGACGGTACGAAGGTGATGGTCTCACCCATGAGGTCTACATAAAGGACATCAGTGACTTCGAGAATCCGTCGATCTCACTCGACCTGAACGCTCCGGTGGGAATCGTCATCGACGGCAACACGGTAACCGCCGAAGGTCTTTTCGACGACGGGCTGACGCCAGAGACCGAAGAGATTCCTGGAACGCTGGAAGCAACCTGTGCGACCACCAGCCGTCGGTGAGGTCAGCGAGCGCCGGCGGGAGTCGCTGGAGCCGGCTGCACCGGCTACGTCAGTGGGTTCAGCCCCAGTGCCACTGCGCCGCTGAATCGGGTCTGCTTCGCTCGGGGCAGCGGATGGAACAGACAGCCGTTGACGTTGCGGTGGCAGCCGCGATGGAGCTGAGCGCGATCGCTCCGGCCGTTGCCGCCGTGCGCTGAAACGCCGGCGGCTCGGTTCGTTCTGGCCGCCCTGCCTGCGTTCAAGCCCGAGGGTCTCGAGGTCGCTGGCGCTGGAGCCGGCTCCTGTCGCCGCAGCAAGCAGTCACGCGTCCCGAGCACATTCACCGGAGGGGGAGGTCAGTGGTGGTGGCCGAGGATGATCTCGTACGTCTCTGCTTCGTTGGTGGCGTCGCCGGATGGCTTGAAACCGTTGTTCAGGAGGACGCGAGCGGAAGCGTCGTTGTCTCTAGCGACTCCACCCGAGATCGATCTGATGGAAGGCTCTGCGGACGCCCAGTCGACCAGTCCCTGGACGAGCTCGCTGGCGAGGCCCTTTCCCCATGCCGATTCGGCGAGCACATATCCGAGCCGTACATCGATGCGGTCGGGGTCCTGCTGGGAGGCACTCTCGAAGAGGATGAGGAGACCGACGGCCTTGGAGTCGTCTCTCGTGACCACGAGCATCGTGGGTGACTCGGCATCCCTCGCCTCCACCCACCGTTTGGCGCGCTGGTCGTCGAAATCACCTTGCCACTCGGGAGGCAACGCTGCCGTTGTGATGCGTGTGAGGACGCTGCAAATCGCATCGATCAGGTCGAGCCCGTACCGATGAGACATCCGGTGCCAATCGCCGACCACCAATCGGGCAGTCGCATACGCGCACTGCTGCGTCGTCTCGTGCGTCATACTTCGAGACTGGCATCCTGCGCCAACCCTGTCCACTGCCAAAGCCGGTCGGGCATCATTGGTCACGAATGTCGAAATCATCCGGCGTGTTCGTCGGAGAGTGAGTCGAAATGGAGGGACCATCATGAAGCCAACCATCGGGACGCCTGAAGATTGGCGAGCCGCTCGACTGAACCTGCTGGAGCGTGAGAAGCAGCTCACCCGGTTGCGGGACGAGGTCGCCGCCGAACGTCGGCGCCTGCCGTGGGTTCCGGTCGAGACCGAGTACGTCTTCGACACCCTCGACGGCCCGCGTTCGCTGGCCGAGCTGTTCGACGGTCGGTCGCAGCTTGTCATCTATCACTTCATGATGGGTCCGGATTGGGAGGAAGGCTGCCCGTCGTGCTCGTTCTGGTCCGACACCTACAACGGGCTCGATGTTCACCTCGCAGCCAGGGATGTCACGTTCCT
>JAHEIN010000029.1 GCA_024639335.1 bacterium
GTCGGCCAGCAAAGGTATTGTGGATCGAACATGTGTTCGATAGGATGACCGCCCGGACCGCGCTGGCTCCGGGATGGACAACCGGGAACGACCGGGAAACACGAGGGGTGGAGCCCAAGCCGTGGTTGCTGAAGCGATCCGTGGATCGATGGACCGATGGGACCTCTCGACCCGCGTCCAAGAGCGAGCCGGTGACCTGCTGAACGTCCAGCCGGGACGGCCGGTCGAACTGTCCGGCCCACCCGGATACGGGCTCACCCGGCTTGGATTCCGCATGCTGACCGCCGAATCGCACATCGCCCCGGTGGTGGGCATCGACGTGCGGGGGTGGATGTCACCGAAAGCGGCGTGGGAGACCGGAGTGGTTCAGGAGCGACTCGTGCTCGTCCGATGCCCCGATCCGGATGTGTGGCCGCGGGTGACGGCGGCGCTCATCGAAGGGGTCCGGGCGGTCTACGCCGAGGTCCCGGCGGGGGTCCGGGATGCCGACCTCCGTCGACTGACCGCACTCACCAGGGCACGGCAGATGCGACTGGTGCTGCGCCCCCTCTCCGAACGGCTGCCATCGGGGGTGGCGCATCTCCGGCTCCGGGCGATGGGAGTGGCCTGGGACGGCCCGGATCGGGGGCATGGACGGCTCCAAACTCGCAAGCTCGTGCTGGAGGCTTCGGGCAAAGGGGCATCGGGGATGGTGCAGAGGATCGAGGTGGAGGATGCGGGCGAGGACGCTCTGCGTGTGGTGTCCGGACTGGTCGCTGGGCCGTCCAGACGCGCCGTCGGATGAAACGGTTCTGGTGATCGGCGCCCCCGAACGGGGGGCATCGCGGGTGGTTGCCGCGTCACCAGATGCCTATGGCGCCGGGGTGAGCCTGGGGATGCCCAGAAGGGAAGCAGAGGGGCTCTGTCCCGGCGCCACCGTGCTCGACCGGGATCTGGGAGAGGAGACCAGACGCTTCGACCCGATCGTCGAGCTGTTGAGCGAGATCATCCCACGTGTAGAGGTCTCCGAGCCCGGTCTCGTGTTCATCCCGGTCGCCGGTGCCGTCCGCTACTACGGGGGAGAAGAGGCGATCGTCGAGCTGATCGACGGGAAACTGGCAGCTGCGGGCATCACCCACCGCATTGGCCTGGCGGACGGCCCGTTCGCTGCCTTCTGGGCGGCGCGGACAGCGATGGAACCGCATATCGTCTCCGACACGGCAGCGTTCCTCTCCCAACTCGATGTGGCGACGCTGGGCCACGACGACCTGATCGCTACCTTCCGTTGGCTGGGAGTCGACACGCTTGGGTCGCTCGCCAACCTCCCGAGAGAGGCGATCGCATCCCGATTCGGGCCGATCGGGCTGCGCGCACACCGTCTCTCCCACGGTGAGGACCGGATGATCGACTCACGTGAGATTCCGCCCGAAGCGGCGGTCGAATCGACCTTCGAGGATCCGCTGTATTCGATCGACCAGCTGGCGTTCTCGTCGAAGCAACTCGCCGCTCGGCTCATCTCCGAGCTGCGCGCCAGAGGAGCGGCCCCGTATCGGATCACCGTGATCATGGAGGGCACCGACGGAGTGGTCAGGGAGCGGGTCTGGCGGTCGGCCGACCCTTTCACCGAGGCGGCGTTGGCGGATCGGGTGTGGTGGCAGCTCAGGGCGTGGACCGAGTCGGACCGGGAGGCGCAGCGGGGGATCGTCAGACTGAAGCTCGATCCCTCCGACCTGTCCGGCGACGGCCGCCAGCTGAGCTTCTTCGTCGACGAGACCTCGAGGATCGAAGCCGAACGGGCACTCGCTCGGATCCAGACGCTGGTCGGTGCCGATGCGGTGCTTCAAGCGGTCCCGCAGGGAGGACGGATGCCCGCCGAGCAGGTGGCCTGGCACCGATGGGGTGAGGAGGCGACGGTCACTCGACCGGTCGGGGCGCCGTGGCCGGGTGCCACCCCGACCCCCACTCCCGCCCTGGTACCGCCGGAGCCGCCGAGACTCGAGGTCGAATGGGACGAGGGCACTCCGGTCCGGGTGCGGCTCCGGGCGAGATGGGAGCCGGTGCTCACCTGGAGTGGACCGTGGCGGATCACTGGCAATTGGTGGAGGGGGGAGAGCTCGGTGGATCGCTATCAGATCGTCACGTCCGCCGGCGCCTTTCTCTGCACCGTCGACTCCTCGGGCGTCACCCACCTGGCAGGCGTCTACGACTAGGCCTTGCTTCGCATCGGCGTCTTCGGTTGTCGGTCGTCAGTCATCGGTGAGGCGGCGCGCTCGCGTACATGCCGAGCGTCGGTTCATGTCGCAGACAGAGCCGACAACTGAGAACCGATGACCGACAACGCCCGAAACGAGGCGCCAGCCGAGTCAGGGCTACGCGGTCAGTTTGCTCACGGCCTCGTGGGTCTGGTCGCGAAGTTCGATGATGGGGCGGCCGGCAGTGTCGGTGATGGGGGTACCGATCCGCACCGTGACTCGTTGATGACGTTTGGTCTTGATGGTGCCCGGTGCAACCACCTCCCGGCTCCCGAGGATGCCGACGGGGACGATCGGCATACCGCTCCCCGAGGCGATCGCGAAAGCACCTTTCTTGAACGCCTTCAGCTCACCGTCGCGGCTCCGGGTGCCCTCGGCGTAGATCAACAGTGAGTGGTTGCGTGAGCGCACCAACTCCGCCTGGCGATTGATCGTTTCGACAGCTTGCGCCCTGGCCGCCCGATCGACTTCCACACATCCGATCGCTCGCATGGCGTGTGACAGCAGCGGATACTTGAAGAGCTCCTTCTTGGCGAGGAATCGGATCGGCACCGGCACGGCCAAGAAGCAGATCATGATGTCGTAGTTCGACAGATGATTCGAGACGACCACATAGCTGGTCTGAAGATCGAGACCTTCCCCGCCTTCGATCTCGAGGTCGATCTTCGTCAGTTGGATCCACATTCTCGACCAGGATCGCAACGCCGCTTCGACGCGAGGGGCGGCTGGGTCGTTTCGTCCGAGGAAGGCCACCAGCGTTGCATAGAACCCGGTGCCGATGAGGCCGAGCGGGACGACGAGCCAGGACCAGACGAATTCGGTCAAGCGCGACATGGACTGGGGAATCTACCAATACGATCGAGGGATGACCGACAAAGCGACGCTGAGGAGACTGGCCAGGCTTTTTTCGCCCGCCACCCCAGTTGAGAACGACCGGGTCACCGTTCGCCTCGCCGAGGTGATGAATCCCTCTGATACGGCCTGTTTGTATCTGGCGATGCCCGGCGAAGTCGATGTCGGTGCCATTACGGACCTCCGGAGTGACATCGCGTGGTACACGACCCGCACCGTGGACCGCTCGACGCTCTCGGTGCACCCGATCGACTGCGAATACGAGACCCATCCTTTCGGCTATCGCCAGCCCGTAGCAGGTACGCCTGAGGTCGAGCCGTCGGTGATCGACGCGTGGGTGGTCCCGGGTGTGGCTTTCGACGAGGCGGGCCGCCGGCTGGGTCACGGCATGGGGTACTACGACAGACTGCTCGAACGTGCCCGCCCGGGTGCCCGATTCATTGGAGTGACGACGGAGCGCAGGCTGTTTCCTCGCATCCCTGAGAGCGAACACGACGTGCGGATGCATGCGGTTGTGACCGAGGAGCGGGTGCTCAGACCTTGAATCTGTCGAGGTGCGGATGGAGCGCGGATGTCGCAATGTCGGCCCAGGCGCGGTGTCCGATCGCACCGGGGTGAAAGCGGTCTGGAGTGAAGATCGACGGATCGGCGAACACACCGGGTGCGGTTGCCCACTGATCGGCCTTGACGACACCGAGGCGATCTGCCACACGGGCGTGGGCGGCGTCGAATCGTCTCGCTCTGGCTCGAAGAAGATCGCGCAGCGGTGGGAGCAGTCGCGGGATGGTGCCGAGATCTCCGACGCCGCTCAACACCACTAGATCCGCTCGCTCCTGGATCAGTCGGGCGAGCCGCTCCAGGTCGTGCTCGAAAGTCCGAAGGATGCCTCCCTTGAGGGCGTCGTTGCCGCCGATCGAGATCAGTGCCACGTCGTAGCGTTCACGTTCGATCCGAAAGATCTGGTCTTCGAGTAGGTCGCCGACAGTGGCTCCTCCGACGGCGGTGGAGTCGACGTCCACGAGGAAGCCCATCGTCGCGACGTCGGCTGCGGTTTGCCTCACCCAGATTTCGTCGGGGTGCGCCAGCCCGGGACCGGTGCAGCTGCTGTCACCCATCACGAGGATGGAGATCGGCACGCCATCAGGTGCGCCGATCACCACTGATGCATCGAACTCCTCCTGTTCGGGGGCGCGACGGAGGATTGCATACGCGGCCTCTGTGGCGACGATTCCGGCTGCTGCCACTCCGAGTCGGCCGACCGTTCTCACGAGGGCGGATGTGCCTGTTGCCATGAGTGCAATTATGTTCGCTTCCCTCGCGTACTCGGAGGAAAATCGACTGTGAATCTCGACATCAATGTCGGCTATTTCGCGCTGATGGTCACCCGGCAGCCCGAACTCTTGCGCCAGGCCGAGGCGATGGGGTATCGCTGCATCTGGACGGCCGAGGCCTACGGGTCCGATGCAGCCACGCCGCTGGCGGCTATCGCTGCCCAGACGACGAAGCTAGAGATCGGGTCGGGAATCTTCCAGATGCCTGCCCGAACGCCGGCGATGACGGCGATGACGGCTGCAACACTCGACGATCTGACCGGAGGTCGGTTTCGGCTCGGCCTCGGATTGAGTGGGCCGCAGGTCGTGGAGGGTTGGCACGGCATCCCATATGGAAAGCCGTTGACGAGGACGCGAGAGTACGTGTCGATCGTGCGGAAGATCCTCGCCCGCGAAGAGCCGGTTGTTCACGAAGGAGTGGAGTATCAGATTCCCTATCGGGGTGAGGGTGCTACCGGGCTCGGGAAGCCGTTGAAGCTCATCGGGTCGGCGCATCCCGACATCCCGATCTATCTGGCGGCCATCGGTCCGAAGAACGTGGCACTGACTGCTGAGATCGCCGACGGCTGGTTGCCGATCTTCTGGTCACCAGAGAGAGCGCCCGACGCATACCGGGAGCCACTCGAAAATGGATTCGCTGCATCCGGCGAGGAGAAGAAGGCCGATCGCTTCGACATCGTCCCGACGGTCACGGTGGTCGTCACCGACGATCTCGAAGCCGCGAGGGCTCAGATCAGACCGCAACTGGCCCTCTACATCGGAGGTATGGGCGCCAAGGGCAAGAACTTCTACAACGACCTGACCGTCAGGTACGGCTTCGAGGAGGCGGCCGAGACCATCCAGGACCGTTACCTGTCGGGAGACAGGAACGGTGCGGCGGCTGCCGTCCCCGACGAGTTGATCGATGAGGTCGCCCTCATCGGCCCGAAGGAGCGGATCGCCGAACGACTCGCACGATGGACGAACTCATCGGTATCGACGATCGCAGTCGCCGCCATGGACCCCGAGGCCTATCAGGTGATGGCGGAACTGGTGCTCTAGCGCTCCAAGTGAGGCGTGAGGCGTGCTCAGCCCGCGTCCACCCGCAGCGCGTAGGCCCCAGGCCCGAATTGGGTTTCGTCGAAGACACCGATGATGTGGGTGCCAGTCGAGGCGGCGGTGTAGCGCAGCTCGGCGTCGGCGCCGATCACGCCGGCCCCGCTGTCGGAGTCCGAGAGCGCATCGTCTCCTGCGAGATTCGACAGCGGCCCTACATAGAGGCCCATGTCGGCGTTCGGGGATGATGCCGTCACGATGATCTCATCTCCCGCATCGAGCTCGATCGTGAACCAGTCCAGATCGCCCGGATAGTCGGCGTTCCCGAACCGCAGATCACCGACGCCGATCGCCACGCCATGATCGGGATCCCCCAAGCGCTCGAGATCGACGCTGGTGACGAGGTCGATCCGGGTATCGAAGCCGGCTTCGGGGACGATGGCGACGAAATGGGGTCCATCGAGCTCGGCAGTGAACGCCAGCACACCCCCTGCGAGTGTGGTCTCGAGGAACCCGTCCGGACCGATGATGCTGCCTGACAGGGGGGCTTGCGCCTTGGTCTCGATGACGATCTCGTCGCCTGGCGAGGCGTCGAAGGTCCAGACGATCTCATCGAGAAAGTGCTCGGCCGGAGTTGTTGGCGCATCGTCGACGAGGTCATCGATCCAGCGAGCCCCGACGTCAGAAGGGTCTCCGCCTGCCCGGATCTGCCCGATTCGGGTCGCAACATCGTCGGCATCGAGCGCCAGCGCGAAGCCCTCGCCGATCTCGAGGCTGGTGATGCCGATGAGCGAGCCGAACTCGTCGACCAAGGCACCTCCCGACTGGCCGCCGCTGATCAGCGCATCGCTCTGGATGAACGTCAGCTGTCCGTCTGCCCAGGTGCGTGTCCGCGAGACGATGCCGGTGGTGATCGCCGGCTCGGGGGATTTCGAGTCCTCTGCCGGGAAGCCGATCAGATACACCGTCTCGCCAGATGAGTACTCGGCGGGTGTGAACCGGGTCGGAGCCGGTAGCGGGCCGATACCTGAGACATCGACGATCGCAATGTCGGCACTCCAGTCGACGCCAACCACCTCGAGTCCTGTTCCCCCGCTCCCCTCGAAGAACACCACGTCGACGACGCGGAACGGCCAGACGACATGGGCATTCGTGACCAGGAGGGCGTCGTCGATGAGAATCCCCGAACCGGTCGACAGTGGCGTCTCAACGAATCCCAGAGAAGGGGCGACCTTTCGATATACCTCGGAGGCCGTTGGCGGGCTCGTGGTCGACAAGGAGGTGATGGGCGCTGCCGTGATATCGGTGTCGTCGATCGATGTAGGCGCAACAGCGCCCTGTTCCGCCGTGCAACCGGCGGTAGCGAGCACAATCGACAGAATCAGCAAGCCCCGTCGCACCCCGGAAGACTAGGGCTATCCAGGGTCCAGGCCTTCTATGCTCAACCCTTGAGTCCTGTATCGATTGGCCGACCGGGAGGCACGACCAAATGAGCAGCGATGAAAGGGATGAGATGACGACGTCGACGGTGGAGGGCGTGGCTGAGTCGAGTCCGAGCGCAGGATCGAGCGGTGCCGGGATCCTTCGACGTTTTGGGCATTCGTTGAGATCTCCTCTGAACGAGATCGCCGGGACGGCTCGTCTCATGCTCGCCGAGGCGCTCGAATCCGAAGATCGCCGCAATCTCGTCCGCATCGAAGACGCAGCAGACCAGATTCTCGATGTGCTCAACGATCTTCTCGATGTTGCCGAGCTGGAAGGGGGCGACCTCCCGATCCAGCTTGTCCCGTTCCGGCTCCCCGATGTGATCCGCGAAGCCGTTCGATCCCAGCGCGCGCTGGCGTCCGAGCGAGACATAGAACTCTCGGTGCACGGTTTGGGGGCGCTTCCGACAGACCTGATCGGTGACGCCGGACGAGTCCGTCAGGTGCTCGGTCACATCGTCGCAGACTCCATCCGTGCGTCGTCGATCGGACGAATACAGGTCGCCGCACAGCTCGTCGAGCAATCGCCCGAGCGGGCGCGAGTCCGGTTTGGTGTCCGACGACCGACGCCGTTGACGCCAGAGCAGTTCGACGACATCCTCCGGCCGCTTGCAGCAGAGGAAGTTGCAGGATCTCGAACCGACAGTCTCGGCCTCGTGATCGCGTCGAAGGTGATCGACGCACTCGGCGGAACGCTCGCAGTGAATCCCGGGACCGGCGATCGACTCCTCGAGTTCACACTCGAATTCGAGCGGGCAGAACCCATGGAGGAAGCGGTCGATCCCGACGATCAGAATGCTTGGGTGCTCGTCGTTTCAGACAATGCAGCACACGGCCAGGACATCGTGGCGGGATTGCGCGTCGGAGGGTTCGAACCGACGCTGTACGAGTCGGTGGCGCTGGCTTCGACGGCGATCTCCCTCTCCGATGACAGTTCGATCGCGCCGGCCGTGATCGTGTTGTCTCCGACCGAGGCGCCGTTCGAGGCGGCCGCACGTGCCGTGGCCTCTCCGGTGTTGAGCAGATCGCGGATGGTGCTCGTCGTCTCGCATGGCGAACGGGGAGACAGTGAAGAGTGCATCCGACTTGGCATCGAGGGGTACTTTCCCCAGCCCGTGACCTCCGTGGATCTCATCGAGGGCGTTCGCCAGCTGGCCAAGCGGAAGGCCGACGGCCCGTTGGTGACCCGACACTCGTTGCGGGAGAGGCGAAAGCAACTGCACGTTTTGGTGGCTGATGACTCGCCCACGGGACGGGCGGTGGTGATGCGTTCGCTCGAACAGCTCGGCCACACCACCGCCGGTGTTTCGAACGGGCAGGCGGCGCTGGATCTCGTCCGCACCCAGAACTTCGATGCCATCCTCATGGACATGGAGATGCCGGAGATGGACGGGGTGGAAGCCACGATGGCGATCCGGGCTCTTCCGACCATCGCTGCGAGAACGCCGATCGTCGGACTATCGGCCCACGCGTTCTCGGCGGATCGCAAAGCTTGCCTCGATGCCGGCATGAACGAGCATTTCACCAAGCCCTTCCGGATCGAAGAGCTACAGATGGCGATGGAGCGGATGATCCGATCCTGACACGCTGTCGAAAACGCCCCTATCCTGTCGGCGATGGCTCCGACAGACGCAGGCATGCGGGCGTGGCGTGCGTTCCTGGAGGCACACGCAGCCGTATCGAAGGCGATGGAGCGTGAGCTTCGGGAAGAGTGCGAATTCCCCCTCTCGTGGTACGACGCGCTCGTCCAACTCCACGAGGCCGGAGGCTCTCTTCGCATGCACGAATTGGCCGATCATCTCCTCCTGAGCCGAAGCGCCACCACGAGATTCGCCGACCGCCTAGAGAGGGCCGGGCTGATCGAACGTCGTTCGGCAACGTCGGATCGGAGAGGAACCGTCGTCCTGTTGACGGCAGACGGCAAACGTGAGCTCAAACGGACCGCACCAACCCACGTCCGGGGCATTCGGGAACACTTCGTGGAGCGTTTCGACGAGGGAGAACTAGCAGCGATCGAAGACCTGTTCACCCGGCTGGGGCCCAACCGGGACTGAGCTCAGTCTTCCTCTGCGGCGGCATGTGCCGCGGCGAGCTCCTCTTTGGCTTTCCTCACCCGTTCACCGAGACCGAATCTCGACGCAGGGCGGAGGTCGACGACGACATGCAGGGAGTCTGCGAAACCGGCAGGATCGTCGGGTGCGAAGGTGTTCTTCACGCCGTCGAGCGTGACGTTGAAGCGAAACACGGTCATCCGTTCCACGAGCACATCCTCGAGCGCCCAGGCACCGACTCGCCGGTTGCCCTGCATCAATCGGAGCCAATGCCCGTCGATGTGGAAGGTCGCGGCCATGGCATCGCCGCCTTCATGAGGGGACAGACGCCCCGTATAGCTCTTCATCGTTCGCCCTTTGATCGCCCAATCACCGAGGTCTCCTCGGCCAGCCCAAACTCATTCTGGCAGCGTCCCACTCGAATTCAAGGGCCTACCGGGCGTTCCGATCCCAGGGATTGGCGGCTTCGGAAAGGACCTGATGCAGGACACGGCTTGGCCGGCACCCGACACGGTGACGCCGAACCCGCGATCATGACGGCCCCCAACCCTGGTTGCTGCGATACTCACACCCCGGTCAAGCCGTAGGATCACGGGATGGATGCGCTCAGATTCGTGACCGCGACCTCACTCTTCGACGGCCATGATGCCTCGATCAACATCTTCCGCCGGCTGCTGCAAGCTCGAGGAGCCGAGGTCATCCATCTCGGCCACAACCGCTCCGTCGATGCGATCGTCGACGCCGCCGTGGCCGAGGACGCCCATGCGGTGGCAGTCACCAGCTATCAGGGTGGCCACCTCGAGTTCTTCCGCTACCTCGACGAGCGCCTGACCGCAGCCGGCGCCGACTCTGTCGCCGTGTTCGGCGGTGGAGGCGGGACGATCCTGCCCGCCGAGATCGAAGTCCTCCGCTCCGAAGGTGTTGCGCATCTGTACTCGCCTGATGACGGACGGACGATGGGCCTCGAGGGAATGGTCGACGACATGATCGCTCGCTCGACTCGGCACGAACGGGGTTTGTCTACGAGGACACCCGGAGAGCTCCACACCGGCGACCATCGTGCGTTGGCAATGGCCATAACGGCGACCGAGAACCACGCAGACAAGTACTCGGAGCTCATCGATTCGATGATCCTCGAGGCCAATGCGCTTGCCACTCCCGTGATCGGGATCACCGGAACGGGGGGAGCCGGGAAATCGTCGCTCACCGACGAGCTCATCCGACGCCTCGTCCTCGGCGACCACCGGCGCACCATTGCCGTGTTGTCCGTCGATCCGACCCGGCGTCGCAGTGGGGGAGCCCTCCTGGGCGACCGGATCAGGATGAACGTGCTCCCGCATCCGAGGGTGTACATGCGCTCGATGGCGACACGGGCAGCGAACGTGGCGGTGTCGAGTGCCATCGAAGCCTCGATTGCGATGTGCAAGCTGGCCGGGTTCGATGTCGTGATCGTCGAGACCTCCGGTATCGGCCAATCCGGGTCGGAGATCGTCGATCTCGCCGACCGATCGATCTACGTGATGACACCCGAGTACGGCGCACCCAGCCAGCTCGAGAAGATCGACATGATCGACCTCGCCGACGTCGTGGTGATCAACAAGGCCGATCGCCAGGGCGCAGACGACGCGCTCAGGGACGTGAGGAAGCAGTATCGGCGCAATCACGACCGGTTTGGAACCGAGGACGCCGCACTGCCGGTCTTCAAGACGATTGCCGCCCAGTTCAACGATCCAGGGACCACGGATCTGTACAGGCATGTCGTGGCGGCGTTCCTCGATGCCAACGACCATGGTGACCTCGGTGACACCGCACCGGCCCGAGAAGTCGTGCCGGCCGTCCGAAGGCGGTACCTGTCAGAGATCGTCCGCGAGTTGACCGACGAGCGGACGCGTATCGAGGACAATGCGAAGGCGGCTCGTCGATGGCAGCGGCATCTCGAGGTGAGTCGGGACGGCCTCATCGACGACGAGGCGGCGGAGTCCGTGCGCCGGGCTGCCGAATCCGCCGGAGAAGCCATTCCCGAAGATCTCCGCCGAGCATTGGCCGAATGGGATGCCACGATTGCTCGGTATCGGGCCGATGAACTCGAGTTCGAGGTGCGGGGGCGATTGAAGTCGTTGCCACTGGTGACGCACACGCTTTCCGGTTCACGTCTTCCGAAGATCTCCGCTCCGTCGTTCACAGATTGGGGTGATCGCCTTCGCTGGCTCCGGAATGAGAACTTCCCCGGCGAGTATCCCTTCACGGCCGGGATCTACCCCTTGAAGCGTCCCGACGAGGATCCCACCCGCATGTTCGCCGGTGAGGGCACCGCAGAACAGACCAACCGCCGATTCCATTACCTCTCAGCCGAGATGCCGGCCAAACGGCTCTCCACCGCCTTCGACTCGGTGACGCTCTACGGGGAGGATCCAGCCAAGCGGCTCGACATCTATGGGAAGGTGGGAAACAGCGGTGTCTCGATCGCCTCGCTGGACGACATCAAGCGCCTGTATTCCGGGTTCGATCTGCTCGATCCCTCCACTTCGGTGTCGATGACCATCAACGGCCCCGCTCCGATGATCTTGGCCTTCTTCATGCGGGCCGCCATCGACCAGCGGTGCGAGCGATACATCAGCGAGCAGGGTCTCGAGCACCTCGTAGAGGAGGCCCTCGAACAGCGCTACCCGGATGGCAACCGGCCCGTGTACCGCGACCCCATGCCCGACGGGCACGACGGGTTGGGGCTGATGCTTCTGGGGATCACCGGCGAGGACGTCCTCGAATCCGAGACGTATACGCGCCTCTCGGCTGAAGCCGTGGGCACCGTACGGGGCACCGTTCAAGCCGACATCCTCAAAGAGGATCAGGCGCAGAACACCTGCATCTTCTCCACCGAGTTCGCATTGGGATTGATGGCCGACATCCAGCATTGGTTCGTGGAAAACGACGTGCGCAACTTCTACTCGGTGTCGATCTCCGGCTATCACATGGCCGAGGCCGGTGCCAACCCGATCACACAACTCGCATTCACATTGGCGAATGGTTTCACCTTCGTCGAGTCCTATCTCTCGGCGGGTATGGACATCGATGACTTCGCTCCCAACCTGTCTTTCTTCTTCTCGAATGGTCTGGACCCCGAGTACGCAGTGATCGGGCGGGTTGCGCGGCGTATCTGGTCCAGGGCCATGAAGCTTCGCTACGGCGCCAACGAGCGCTCCCAGAAGCTGAAATACCACATCCAGACCTCGGGACGATCGCTGCACGCCCAGGAGATCACCTTCAACGACATCAGGACGACGCTCCAGGCGCTCTATGCCGTGTACGACAACTGCAACAGCCTCCACACCAACGCGTACGACGAGGCCGTCACGACGCCCACCGAGGAATCGGTCCGCCGAGCCGTGGCGATCCAACTCATCATCAACCGGGAGCTTGGCATGACGAAGAACGAGAACCCACTGCAGGGCTCGTTCATCGTCGACGAGCTCACCGATCTCGTCGAAGAGGCAGTGCTTGGCGAATTCATGCGGCTCGACGATCGTGGCGGTGTGCTCGGCGCCATGGAGCGCCAGTACCAGCGCTCGAAGATCCAGGAAGAGTCGATGCTCTACGAGCAGCGGAAGCAATCGGGAGAGCTGCCGGTTGTCGGGGTCAACACGTTCCAGTCGGCCGACGGCTCGCCATTCGTCGTGCCGGATGCCCTGGTTCGATCGGACGATCGAGACAAGAACAGGGTCATCGAGGAGATCGAACGTTTCAAGGCCATGCGCTCGGAGAAAACGGCGGAGGCGCTGCGGCGCCTTCAACGCGCTGCGGTCGAAGGATCGAACGTGTTCGAGGCGCTCCTCGTGGCGGCGCCACTCGCGTCGCTCGGTCAGATGTCGGCGGCCCTCTACGAGATCGGTGGCCGCTACCGCCGCAACATGTGAGAGCCGGAGATCAGTTCACAGTTCACAGTCGGCCGTTCGCGGTGCGACCCGGCACGGCAGCGCCGGCCCTCCAGCGCAAGGCCCGGTTGCTGGTGGCGCGCCGTGTGACCCCATGACGGGTGTGCCATCAGGGGGTTCGAGCCCCTGAGTCGACACAGCGGTGCTCGGTCGACTAAGCGGCGGCGGCGACTTCTCGGATCCGCAAGATGACCTCTTTCGGGGTCACCGGCTTGTCGACGTAGAGGCTTGCTCCGGCCTCCAGGCCCCGCTCCACGTCGTCGGGTCGAGCGAGAGCGCTCACCATGAGAATCGGCACGTGCGGATCGCAGGCCCGGATGTGCTTGCAGACCTCGAGGCCGTCGACCTCGGGCATCATCACGTCCAGGATCACGATGTCGAAACCGGAGGCCTCGAATGCAGAAATCGCCTGGAGACCGTTGTCCGCAGTCACGACCTCATAGCCTTCTCGGCGCAGCCAGGCCGTGTACAGGAACTGAATGTCCTTCTCGTCTTCGGCAACCAGCACTCTGGGCACGATGGGCTCCTTGCGTCCACCTATTGCGTCGGCCCGAGCCGGCCATGCTTTAGCGAACTCGAGACACCTCGGAGCCGTGAAATTCGGGTACCCGGTCGATCCGAACGGCATATGGTGATGAGGTTCTCCGAATCGAGCACCTGTGAGCGCGCCCGACTATCGATCGACACTCGAGTATCTGAGGCCCTTCCGTATGAGGGTCTTGCTGCTCGCCGCCGTTCTCGTCGTCGGTATCGGCTTCGAGCTCGGTGCGCCGCTGATTCTCCGGAGATTCATCGACGCTGCCCTCGGGACCATCGTCGTCGAATCGCTCGCCACACTGGGAGTGCTGTATCTGGGCCTCGCAGTCGGCAAGCAAATGCTCGCTGCGCTCACCACCTATCTCGGGGCTGACGTCGGTTGGCGAGCAACCAACGAGCTGCGGGCCGACATGGCCGAGCATCTGATCGGCCTCGACATGGCGTATCACACTTCCACGACGCCGGGTGAGCTGATCGAGCGGGTCGACGGAGATGTCACGGCTGTCTCGCAGTTCATCGCCCGTTTCATGGTCAAACTGCTCGGCTCCGGGCTTCTGCTGATCGGCGTACTCGCCGTGTCTTGGTTCACGGACTGGAGGATGGGTCTCGGAATCGGCGTCTACGTCGCCGGGGTGCTGCTGTTGCTCCTGCGGATGCGGACGATGGCCGTGTCGGCCGCGGAAGAGGAACGAGAGACATCTGCCCAGCTCTATGGCTTCATCGAGGAGCGTCTGGCCGGCGTCGAGGACATAAGGGCGAACGGTGGGGGCGCAGCCTCGATGGCCTCGTTCGTCCCGGTCGGAACGGATTTCTACAACCGCACACGTGCGGCTTGGCGCAAGCGGGCCCAGTTCTGGGTCGGGTCGAACACTGCGTTCTGGTCCGGAGACATCATTGCGCTGGTCCTCGGTGTGCTCCTCGTGGCCTCCGACGCGATCACCGTCGGTACAGCGTTCTTGCTTCTCCAATACACCCAGCTGGTCCGGGTCCCCATCGAGCAAGTCTCTCAGGAGTTCCAGGAGCTCCAGAAGGCGGCCGGTGGCATCCTCCGCATCGACGCCGTCCGTCGGCTCGGCTCCACTATCGGGATCGGCGACGCCGACCTGCCGGGCGGCGCGCTGTCGGTCCGGTTCGACGGTGTGTCGTTCGCCTACGACGACGAGCCCGTGTTGTCAGAGGTCGACTTCCGGCTGTCGGCAGGCACGACACTCGGAATCGTCGGGCGCACGGGAGGCGGGAAGACGACGATCACTCGCCTGATCTCCCGGCTGTATCAACCTGGATCCGGCGTCATCCAACTGGGAGGCGTGCCGATCGCGACCATCGCCGAGGAGTCGCTGCGTCGGCGCGTCGGCGTTGTCACTCAGGACGTGCAGCTGTTCGCAGCCGCGGTCCGGGACAACCTCACATACTTCGATCGGTCCCGGTCGGATCAGGACATTCGGAGGACGCTCGGCGCAGCCGGATTGGGAGCGTGGATCGACGATCTCGGTCTCGACACCCTCATCGGCAGCGATGGCGCCGGCCTCAGCGCCGGCGAGAGCCAACTGCTGGCGTTCGCCCGCGTGTTCCTCCAGTCACCGGGCCTCGTGCTGTTGGATGAGCCATCGTCACGGCTCGACCCCGCCACCGAGTCGCTGCTTGCGGATGCGACCGAGCGGCTGTTCACGGGGCGCACAGTGATCATCATCGCCCACCGGTTGGACACCCTTCGGACCGTGGACGAGATCATGGTGGTGGGAGACGGCTCGGTTCTCGAACACGGGTCCCGGTCCGAACTGGTATCGGATCCGAACTCGGCGTTCAGTGCCATGCTCGCTGCGGGGGATGCGCTGACATGAGCGCCTTTCGAATCGTCATCGAGCTCATGCGGTATCGCCCGCGCCGTTTCGCGCTCTCGGCGTTGCTGTGGTCGATCATGCATGGATCGCCCGTCATCTTCGGATACCTGATCGGCCGGATCTTCGATGCCCTGACCGGTGACGCCCCCATCGCGTCGAACGCATGGATCCCCGTGGCGATCTTTGCAGCGATCGCGCTGGGCCGAAACGTCGTGCTCTGGATCGGCGAGATCCTCTGGATCGACTACTGGCTCGAGCAGAGTCTCCAGCTCCGTCGCAACATGCTGCGATGGCTGCTCGAAGCGCCAGGGTCGAGAGTGATCGAACAATCCACGGGGCGGGCGATCTCGACGTTCCGCGACGACGTCGACGATGTCATGGAGTATCTCGAGAGCTATGTCGATGGCGGCGGATTCGTCCTCTTCGGGCTCGGATCGCTGGGCGTCATGGCCTCGATCGATGTCGGGCTGACCCTGGTGCTGCTGGTCCCACTGCTATCGACGCTGGCACTCACCCAGGCGCTGGTGCCCGAGATCCGCAAGCGGCGACGGGAGATGCGCACCGCAACCGAGGCCGTCACCGGATATGTCGGCGAGCTCTTCGGTGGAGTGCAATCGGTCAAGCTCGCAGGTGCGGGCGACACCATGCTCGCCCACTTCCGCGATCTGAACGAGTATCGACGGCATCGGGCGTTGCGGGACGTCTTCCTGACCGAAGCGTTGCGATCGATCAACCACAACATGGCGTCGATCGCAGTTGCGATCACGCTCATCGCCGTGGCGGCCCGGGTGGGGTCGCCCGACTTCACCATCGGCGATCTCACGGTCTTCCTGACCTACCTGCCCCGACTCGCCGGCCACATGGCGTGGATCGGCAACATCTTCGCCCAGCACCGCCGGGCCGGTGTGGCGTTCGAGCGGATCGAGAAGACAACTGTCGATGCTCCAACCGCCGCAATCCTCGATCAGACGCTGCTGGAGTTCTCGGCGCTGTCTCCCGCCGTCGAGCCTCGGATGATCGACGACCGCTTCGAGCGCCTGCAGATCCGAGATCTCGGGTACGTCCACCCCGATGGAGTGCATGGTCTCGGTGGCGTCGATCTCGAGGTGGAACGCGGAGAGTTCGTGGTCCTCACCGGCAAGATCGGATCGGGGAAGTCGCTGGTGCTGCGCGGGTTGCTCGGCCTGGTCCCGACGACCGGGGAGATCAGCTGGAACGGCCGGATCGTCGAAGACCCCGCCAGCTTCTTCATCCCGCCCCGCACGGCCTACACCCCGCAGGTTCCCCGGCTGTTCTCGGACACGCTCGCCAACAACATCTCGTTCGGGCGTCGCGTCACCGGGCACGACCTGATGCGTGCTGCCCGTCTCGCCGTGCTCGAGGACGACATCGATCGATTGGAGCGTGGCTACGACACGATGGTGGGAGCGCGCGGCGTCAAGCTGTCAGGAGGGCAGATGCAGCGGTCCGCAGCAGCACGGATGTTCGCAACACGAGCCGACCTCTTGGTGTTTGATGATCTGTCCTCTGCGCTCGACGTCGAGACCGAAGCGAGACTGTGGAACGGCATCTTCGATTCGGGGTCTGCTGCAGCTGCGCTGGTCGTATCTCATCGTCGACCCGCCTTGCGTCGTGCAGATCGCATCTACGTGATGGATGGGGGAACCGTTGCTGCGGTGGGAACACTGGACGAGGTGCTCGAAGCGTCGGCGCTGATGCGTGAGCTGTGGACGGCCGGGCAGCCGGAGGAGACGCGATAGTCTCCGGCGATGCTGATCGACGGTCGCCCGCTCTGGCTCGCCCAAACCAACACCTGGGTGGTTGCGCCCGAACCGGGGGGTCTTGCCGTGATCATCGATGCACCACCGGACGCCTCTGGGGTGCTCGAACTGCTCGCACGCCACGATCTCACACCGGTGGCCCTGTTGCTCACACACGGTCACATCGACCACGCCGGGGGTGCGGGCGAGTTGCTGCGGACGGTGTCGGCGACGGCATACGTGCATCCCGACGATGATTTCCTCACGCTCGACCCGGTCAGCCAGCTCCGAATGCTGTTCGGAATGACTCCGCCGGGGGACTACCAACCGCCCGACAGCTTCGATGCCCTCGCAGACGGCGATCGGCTCAGCTTGGCCGGATTGGATCTCGACGTTCTCCACACGCCCGGGCACACGCCCGGCCATTGCTGTTTCTCGCTCTCAGGCGAGGGGGTGTTGTTCTCCGGCGACCAACTCTTCGCCGGATCCATCGGGCGGACCGACCTGCCGGGTGGCGACACCGATCAGCTCATGGAGTCGATGCGGTCGAAGATCATGCCACTCGACGACGGCGTGAGGGTGCTCCCCGGCCACGGACCTGAAACCACCATCGGATTCGAGCGGTTGAACAACCCGTTCCGGTCGTACTGGCGGTGAAGCTCGCTCAGAAGTGGGAGCGCTCGACGAGCGCGGCGCTGGCGCCGTCCAAGCGCTGAGCCCCGGCCGCTCCGATGGCGGACACCGATCCCGAACGGAAGACCACCCCTCCGCATTCGGGAAGGCCCCAGCGGGTGATATCGCCGGGCAGGTCGAGATCCCACCAGTTCGACCCGTCGAAGTGTGGAATCGCTACGCCGGGAACGATTCCAAGCCCATCGGTCACGCTGGCTCCTGGCACTGCCGTGTAGGTACACAGCACCATCGCCCCTGCGCTCGCTCCCGAGATCGTGCCGCCACCGGCCGACACGGCGACGAGCGCCTCGAGTACCTCCCCGACCAGGACGTCGAGCAGTCGCCTGGGTGACCCGCCGGGGAGCACTACCAGTGCCGCCGATCGGGCCGCCTCAACGAACGCCGAAGGGTCGGTTCGAGGGTCGTGCACTGCGATCACCCGACGATCGGTGAGACTCGAGTAGTACCGCACCGCATTGGCACCGGCAACCTGATACTCACGCCCCGGAGCGGCCGCACCGGCCAACACGACGACGTCACCGCCAGGTGAGGCATCGAGGAGTGCCGAGTCCATGTCCACACAACCGCTCCCGAACTCGGCGCCGCCCTGCAGGCAGATCATCCCGCTCATGCGCTCGACCGCCGATAGAACCAGAGGTCGTGTTCGGGGAAGCTCGTCACCTGGTTGCGAGTGCGGAGGTGCTCCAGATGCGAAACGGTCTCCCGAAGGGCGAGTCGCTGCTCGATGCTGTTGAGGTTCGGGCGATAGGACTCCAACAACACGTCCCACGCCGTGCGAGGCGCCAGCGACACGACGTCGAGCATCCCTGACAGGCGCCGATCGTGGTGCAATGAGATCTGTTCAGCCCGACGGGCACCGTGCTCGACGATGCCGCCGTGCGCCGGATACGTCAAGCCCACGTCCAACTCGACGAGGCGCTGGAGCGAGGCGAGGTAGTCGCCCAGAACGTCGGTTCCCTCGTCGTCCACCATGATCACCGGAGTGATCCGGGGGAGCACATGGTCTCCGGAGAAGAGGATGCCGGTCAGCGAATCGCGGAGGCAGATGTGACTGGCTTCGTGCCCCGGGGTGTGGAGGACGTCGAGCCAGCGAACATCATCGAGCGGGATTCGATCGCCATCGGCGACGACTCGATCGGGGTCCCGCATCATCGGCATGAACGGCGCCCGTGTGGCCACATCGACGAATCCGGGCCTCATCGCCTCCGGTACGCCGTGCCGGAGAGCGAGTGCCCGCATCGACTCGGCGAACGCGGCCGTGTCGTTGTAGCGAGGGATTCGGTCGACGGAACGTTCATGCATCACGATCTGACAGTTCCATCGTTCCGACAGTCGCGGCGCCATGCCCACGTGATCGGGATGGAGATGCGTCACGATCAGTCGGTCGATCGACTCGGGACGGAATCCGACCATTCGCAACCCGCTCTCGAGCGCTTCCAGACCTTCCTTCCAGTCGACGCCGCAGTCGAGCAGTGTCAGCTCGGCGCCCTCGATCAGATAGCAGTTCACCCACGCCGGGCTCCGGAATGGAAGGGGAACGGACACGACGTGGAAGCCGTGCCCAAGCGATCGGGGTTCGGGGATGCCCACGTCAGCCGTGGACAGACTCTTTGACGACGAAGGTGATGTCGAGCACGACTTCGAACTCGGTGGGGACGCCGGACGAGTCCACCGTGCCTCCGGTGCGAACGAGATCGAATCGCACGATCTCGTCGATCGTGACTGCGGCTCGCGCCAGCACGGTTCTCACTGCATCTTCGATCGAGTCCGATGAGGAGCCCGACAACCTGACGGTCTTGGTGATCTGAGACATCGTCTCAGCGTATCGGCTGTTCTCAGGCCAGAGCGGCGCTCGATCGCTCGACCCGGATGTCCGTGCTCCCTGCCGGCAGCCGAATCTCGAAGGCGGGCGCCTCTCCGGAATGGAGGTAGCGCGCTGCGCCGCCATTGATCTCTGCCAGCTCTCGGACGATGCTGAGACCGAGCCCGACACCGGACGAGGTCCGTCGACGCCCCGTCGTTCCCTGCTCGAAGCGTTCGAAGAGAGAGGGGATCTGGTGTTCGGGAACCCCCGAGCCGCCATCGATCACCCGAATCAGGGTGGTGTCGCCTTCGATGCGCGCCTGGACCGTGATCGGGGGACGCCCGTACTTCTCGGCGTTCGTGACGAGGTTGGAGATGATCCGCTCCAGATGCGACGGGTCCACGACCAGGGTGCCGTCACTTTCGATGTCCAGATCGATACCGCCGTCGACGGCACCGCTGAGGTCGGCGGCCAGCGATTCGAGCGTGCCTCCGAGCTCGACCTCCTGAGGCCTGGTCTCCAGCTTTCCTGCGTCGATCTGGGCGGTCAGCAACAGATCCTCCACCAGGTCGGCCATTCGCCTGGCGTTGTGTTCGATTCGGCCCAAGTACATGCCGCCCTCGGTCTCTGAACCGAGATCTTCTCTTGCCATGTCTGCCATGCCCATGATCACGGTCAGCGGGGTGCGGAGCTCGTGAGACACGACCGCCAAGAAGTCGTCTTTGACGCGACCCGCCTCGACGAGCTGGCTGTTGGCGTCCACCAACTCCGACGTGCGCTCTTCCACGAGCTTCTCGGCGGACTCTCGCTGGCGGATCAGGAGGAAGACAAAGATGCTGCCGAGAATCGCCAGCATGGCGCCACCGACGGTGATGGCAATGAGGAAGGCGTCGGAGACCCGGGCGTCGAGCGCTGGCGTTGGAGCGAAGTCGAAGACCCATTCCTGACCGAAGATGGTCCGTGAGAGCGTGAGCGTCTCGGAGGTGTTGCTCTCGCCGCCTGCAGCGACCCTGCCGATGATCTTCGAATCGGGCGCCGTTCCGTCGGCCACCTTGACGCTCACGGTCTCGACGTCGCCGATCACGTTCTCGAGAAACTGCTGGCCGCGGAAGACGGCGGTCGTCCAGCCCTGGAACTCGGGACCTGTCGTCGGGACATAGATGATGAATCCGACCTGGTCCTCGGTTTCCTGCACGATCGTCAGTCCAGGTGACATTCGAGGCTCGTCCGGCTCGCGCGACGCCTCGATCGTCCGAACGACGATCGGGTTGGCGAGCACATCGAAACCGCGAGCAGACTCGTTGCCTTCCAGCGGGAAGACGAGCCAGACGGGTGCAACCACGTCGCCATCCCGTTTCGGGAATGTGGTGAACGGCTCCCCGTCCTGTGCGCCCTTGAGCGCAGTCGCCGCCGCCACGTCGTCCCGGTCGATCTGCTTGATGACGTTGGTGGCCGTGATCGCCTCGCTGCGGTCCGGCCGGACCACATGAGCCATGGCCGATTCGTACTCCACTTGAGAGATCGATGGATCGTTCTGAACCAGTGCGGCAGCGGCGCGCGCTCCGCCTGTGTAGTCCTGGAGGGCCGCTTCGATGTCACCGGCGATCTGGTCGGCGCTGACCTCGAGCAGCTGAGAGCGAGCGTCCTGGATTCGGTTGCGCTCGGAGATTTGGAGGGTCGTGGTGATCGCCGCGATCGCAACCAACACTGTGATGCTCCAGGCGTATTTCGAGCCGGGGCGCGGTCGAGGAGAGGACAGGGCCATGGAATCGCTTTCGAGTCGTTACCTGCCGATACCCATCGGCAGGTCTTGTTCGTAGTGAAGGGCTCGATTGGGCTGCTTCGCCCGAGGGCGAGCTCGCGTTTCCGCCTGCTCGATCGCCGACCGCGTTCGGTCGTGGCGGAAACTGTCGACTGTGAACTGTGAACTGATCGAACACATGTTCGATTACGCTGGCAGTCATGGCGGGTGCAGTCAGGTACGCGGAGCTCCACTGTCACACCAACGCGTCTTTCCTCGACGGGGCGTCGCATCCCCACGAGCTCGTCGGACGCGCCGATCTGCTGGGATATCGGGCACTCGCAGTGACCGACCACGACGGATTTCACGGTGCGGTCAAGGTGATGGATGCGGCACGCTCGGTGGGGATGCCGGTGGTGTACGGCACCGAGGTCGGACTGATCCGCGAAGGGGGAGCATCGGGCGATTCGATCGCAGCCGCCGAGCAGTGGGATCGTGAACGCAAGCAGCGATCGGACCTCACTGGGGAGCGGATCAGAAGAGGACGGACGACCCGTTCACATGGATCCAAGCCGGTCGACCGAAAACAGTCCGACCACCTGGTCCTCCTTGCCGGCTCGCCAGGGGCGTACGCCTCACTGTCGGAATTCGTCACCCGGAGCCAGTTCGCCGGTGAGAAAGACCGGGCCGTCTATCGCTGGAGCGATCTCGTCGAACTGTCACGCCACCCCGACATCGTGGCGTTGACCGGGTGCTGGCAGGGGGCGGTTCCTCGGGCCGCGGCTGCGGGCGATCTCGCCGGTGCGATCCAGCGTCTCGCCCGGCTCAAAGAGTTGTTCGGTCGCCGGCTCTACGTCGAGATGTGGCATCACGGCCTCCCCGAAGACGACCCGCGCAACGAGATCCTCTTCGAAGCCGGCAGGCGGCTGAATGTCGCTGCAATCGCAACCAACCAGGTTCATCATGCAGTGCGATCCGACCACGACCTGGCCGACGTGCTGGCGGCGATCGCCGGCCGCCGGGATCTCATCGACGGTGACGGGTATCGGCCGGCCACCGACGAGCGTTATCTCAAGACTCCGCTCGAGATGGCCGAGCGATTCTCCCGATACCCGGGGATCGTTGATCGGGCGGCGGAGGTGGGAGAGCGGCTGGCGTTCGATCTCCGGCTGGTGGCGCCCGAGCTCCCGGACTTCCCGATGCCGGGGCACTTCACCTCCGAGATGCAGTACCTCCGATATCTCACCTTCGAAGGCGCCCGCGACGTCTATCCCGGTGTCGGCGAGGGAGGAGTCGACCCCCGGGCTCGCGAACGGCTCGAACACGAGCTCACGATCATCGAGCGGCTGGGCTTTCCCGGGTACTTCCTGGTCGTCAAGGACCTGGTCGATTTCGCCCGTTCTCAGGACATCTACTGTCAGATCCGTGGTTCCGGCGCCGACTCGGCGGTGTGTCGATGCCTCGGTCTCACCCGGGTCGACCCGATCCGGCTCCATCTTCCCTTCGAGCGCTTTCTCTCAGAAGAACGGGGCCGCCCTCCCGACATCGACCTCGATCTGGAGGCCGACCGCCGAGAGGAGGTGATCCAGTACTGCTATCGCAGATACGGCCGTGAACGGGCGGCGATGGTGGCGAACGTGGTGACCTACCGGGCGCGATCCGTACTGCGGGACGTCGGCAAGGTGTTCGGGATGACCCAGGCGCAGGTCGACGGTCTCTCCAAATATGTGGACAGCCGGAACACGGCCAACCTCCGTCTCGAGGCCCCACTGCCGGAAGGGCTGACGGCAGACATGATCTACGACATCTGCTGGCGGCTCGACGGCTTCCCCCGCCATCTCGGGATCCATTCTGGCGGCATGGTGATCGCCGACCGGCCGCTCCATCAGGTCGTTCCACTCGAGTGGGGCAGGATGGAGGGGCGAACCGTGCTCCAATGGGACAAGGACGACTGTGCGGCGATCGGGATCGTCAAGTTCGACCTGTTGGGACTCGGCATGCTGAACGCCCTTCACCTCGCTCACGACATGATCGTCGACGCCCATGGCGTCGACGTCGACCTGGCGATGATCCCTCAGGAGCCGGCCATCTATCGATCCCTGACCGCAGCTGACACCGTCGGTCTGTTCCAGGTGGAATCGCGTGCCCAGATGGCGACGCTTCCGCGGATGAAACCCAAGACGTTCTACGACCTCGCAGTCGAGGTCGCCTTGATCCGGCCCGGCCCGATCCAGGGTCAGTCGGTGCATCCGTATCTCCGACGACGCAACGGCGACGAGCCGGTCCGTTATCCGCATCCGTCGACCGAGCCGATCCTCGCCAAGACCCTCGGAGTCCCCATCTTCCAGGAGCAGCTCATGGAGCTCGCCCGGATCTGCGCCGGATTCGACGGCGGACAGTCGGACCGCCTCCGGGCGGCGATGACTCACAAGCGGGGCGACGAGGAGATGGGAAAGCTCTCAGACGAGGTTTATGCCGGCATGGCGAAGAACGGCATCGTTGGAGCTGCTGCCGACGAGATCTGGGAGAAGCTCCAGGGGTTCTCGAGTTTTGGCTTTCCCGAGAGCCATTCGGTGAGCTTCGCCTACATCGTCTACATGTCGGCCTGGTTGAGGTTCCACTACCCGGCCG